>NZ_JBSSLX010000068.1:0-27096 GCF_053890995.1 Micromonospora sp. I033
TGTATAAGGGACAGGTTGATCAGGACGGGTTCGGGGTGGAGGGTTACCCCGAAGTGGGTGTGGACGCCGTCGCGGATGTCGCGGGCGAGGGCGATCAGGGCGGCCGTGCTGGCGGCGCCGGTGCGGTTGGTGAGGGCCAGGGTGTGCTTGGTGGAGATGGCGACACCCTCGGGGCCGGCGTACCCCTTGCCGAAGCCGGCCTTGTCGATCAGCCAGGCGGCGCTGACCTTGACCGTGTCGTCCGGGCAGGGCCAGGACGGCGGCTCGCCCAGGTCGGCGGCGCGCTCCCGGAGCAGCTCGTACGCCTCCCGCTCCAGCACCGGGTTGGTGAAGAAGGAGCCCACCGACCAGGTGTCCGGGTCCTGCGGGTCGAGCACCATGCCCTTGCCGGCGCGCAGCCGCCGCACGGTGGCCCGGGCCTCGGCCAGCGGCACCCGGTCGCCCACCTCGACGCCCAGCGCCCGGGCCAGCTCGGCGTAGCGCACCGGGGCGGAGAGCGGGGAGCGGGTGAGCCGGAAGTCGACCGAGAGCACCACCCAGCGGTCGCTGTACTTGAAGATGCTGCCCCGGTAGGCGAACCCGCAGTCCGCCGCCGCGATCCGGACCACGGTGCGGTGGGTCCGGTCGTACGCCTCGACCGCCGTGATCGTCTCGGCCACCTCCTGGCCGTACGCGCCGACGTTCTGGATCGGGGTGGCGCCGGCCGAGCCGGGGATGCCGGAGAGGCACTCCAGGCCCGACAAGCCCCGCTCGACGGTGGCGGCGACGAAGTCGTCCCAGGGCTCGCCGGCCTCGACCCGTACGGTGACGGTGTCGGCGTCCTCGTCGACCACCCGGAACCCCCGGGAGCGGATCAGCACGACGGTGCCGGGGAAGCCCTGGTCGCCGATCACGACGTTGCTGCCGCCCGCCAGCAGCAGGACGGCCTGCTCGCGCGCCTCCGCCTCCCGCACCGTGCGGACGATGTCGTCGGCGCTGGTGGCGATCTCCAACCGGCCGGCGGGGCCGCCGAGGCGCAGCGTGGTGTAGCGCGCCAGGGTGGCCGGGTCGGTCGGGTCGGCTCCGGTCGTCGGTTCGGCGTAGACGTCTGACACGCCCTTCACCCTAGGCTGAGGGGTAGCCGCGGCACCCACTGGTGGCCCGGTCACCCCCGGGAGGATGGCGATGAGCAGACTGCACGGCACGAAGGACTTCTGGATCGGCGCGTTGCGGACGGAGGGCCCCGCCTTCGCCGCCGCCGTCGCGGAGGCGCCCCCCGAGACACCGGTGCTGTCGTGTCCCGGCTGGACGGTCTCCGACCTCGCCCACCACCTGACCCGGGTCTACGTCTGGGCCCGCACGGTGCTGACCGCCGGGACGACCACCCGGCCCGAACGGCACGACCCGGAGCCGCCGGCCGGCCTGACCCCGGCCCAGTGGTACGGCCAGGAGTACGAGCGGCTGCTCTCGCTCTTCGAGGGGCTGGACCCCGAGGCCCCGGCCTGGAACTTCGCCCCGCAGCCGAAGAAGGCGGCCTTCTGGCCCCGCCGGATGGCGCACGAGACCGCGGTGCACCGCTGGGACGCCCAGCTCGCCATCGGCGCCGGCGGGCCGATCGAGGCCAAGCTCGCGGCCGACGGGGTGAGCGAGGTGCTGGACACCTGGCTGCCGGCGGGCCGACGGATCCAGCCCGGCCAGTGGCACGGCGTGGTCCAGCTGACCGCCAGCGACGCCGCCCAGGACTGGTACCTGCGGCTGCGCGGCGAGGGCATGGCGCTCCTGGACACCGCGACGATCCTCGACCACGACGACCACCACGCCCGGGTGCAGGTCACCGGCACCGCCAGCGACCTGCTGCTCGCGGTGATGGGCCGGATCAGCTTCGACGCCCTCGGGGTCGCCGGCGACCGCCGTCTGCTCGACGGGCTGCGGGTGGGCTGACCCGCCAGGGGGTCTTCGACGACATCGGGCGGAGAGCGGCGTTTCCCCGGGAACGCCGCTCTCCGCCTTTTTCCGGACGCTCTGAGAGCGCTCTCTTGACAGGGTCGAGGGCAGCCACCACCCTGTCGTGAGAGCGCTCTCTCAGTTCCGGAACCACCCGCCACCACCCGATACGCCTAGAGGGGTCAGATAAGAGATGGTCACCTTCACGCGCCGCCGCCTGGCCGCGGTGGCCCTGGTCGCCACCACCGCGCTGCTGGGCACCACCGCCTGCGGGGGCGGTGACGACGAGGCCGCCGCCGGTGGCCCGGTCACGCTCACCGTCGACGTCTTCGGCCAGTTCGGCTACGCGGAGCTCTACAAGGAGTACATGGCCAGCCACCCCGACGTGAAGATCGTCGAGCGGGGCACCGGCAGCAACCTGGACGAGTACTCGCCGAAGCTCACCCAGTGGCTCGCCGCGGGCAAGGGCGCGGGCGACATCGTCGCCATCGAGGAGGGCCTGCTGGTCGAGTACAAGGCCAACCCGCAGAACTTCGTCAACCTGCTCGACCACGGCGCCGCCGACCTGAAGGGCAACTTCCTGGACTGGAAGTGGAACCAGGGGCTCACCGCCGACGGCAAGCAGCTCATCGGCCTCGGCACCGACGTCGGTGGCATGGCCATGTGCTACCGCAAGGACCTGTTCGCCAAGGCCGGCCTGCCCACCGACCGCGAGGCGGTCTCGAAGCTCTGGCCCACCTGGGCCGACTACATCAAGGTCGGCGAGCAGTTCAAGGCGAAGAACACCGGCGCCGCGTTCCTCGACGCGGCCACCAACACGTTCAACACCATCCTGCTCCAGACCGCCGGCAACACCACCGGCTACAGCTACTACGACACCGGCGACAACCTGGTCGTCGACAGCAACCCGGCGGTCCGGCAGGCGTACGACACCACCATGGACATCATCGACTCCGGCCTGTCCGGCCGGTACGGGTCGTGGTCGGAGGAGTGGGTCTCCGCGTTCAAGCAGTCGAAGTTCGCCACCATCGCCTGCCCGGCCTGGATGACCGGGGTCATCGAGGGCAACGCCGGCCCGGGCGCCAAGGGCAAGTGGGACATCGCCCAGGTCCCCGGCAACGGCGGCAACTGGGGCGGTTCCTTCCTCGCGGTGCCCAAGCAGGGCAAGCACCAGGCCGAGGCGATCGAGCTGGCGAAGTTCCTGACCAGCGCCAAGGGGCAGATCGGCGCGTTCAAGGCCAAGGGCCCGCTGCCCTCCTCCCCGCAGGCGCTGGCCGACCCGGCGATCGTCGACTCGACGAACGCGTACTTCTCCGCGGCCCCGGTCGGCAGGATCTTCGCCGAGGGCGCCAAGAGCCTGAAGCCGGTCTACATGGGCCCGAAGAACCAGGCCGTGCGCACCGAGGTGGAGAACGCCGTCCGCACCGTGGAGCTGGGCAAGCGCAACCCGGAGCAGGGCTGGACCGACGCGGTCGCGAACGCGAAGAAGGCCGCTGCCAAGTAACCCGAGCCAGGCGTGCGGGCGGCTCCCGGTGACGGGTGCCGCCCGCGCGGCGGAAAGGAGTCCCGGGCCATGGCAGTCCAGCTCGACGCCCGCCCGCCGGTCCTACCGGCACCCGGCACCACCCGCCCCTCCCGGGGCGCCCGGCTCAGCCGGTTCGACACGAGATACTCGCCCTACCTCTACATCGCCCCGTTCTTCCTGATCTTCGGCGTCTTCGGGATCTACCCGCTGGCCTACACCTTCTGGGTCTCGCTGCACGACTGGGACCTGCTCGGCGCCGAGCACCCCTTCGTCGGGCTCGACAACTACAGCCAACTGCTCGGCGACCCCGACTTCTGGCACTCGGTTGTCAACACCCTCGGCATCTTCGTCATCTCCACGGTCCCGCAGCTGCTGCTCGCGCTCTGGCTGGCCAACCTGCTCAACCGGCGGCTCCGGGCCCGGACCACCTGGCGGATGGCGGTGCTGATCCCGAACGTCACCTCGACCGCCGCGGTGGCGATCGTCTTCGCGGTGCTCTTCGGCCGCGACTTCGGCATGATCAACTGGCTGCTCGGCCACGTCGGCGTCGACGCGATCGACTGGAAGGCCAACCGGCTCGCCTCCTGGGTGGCCATCTCCACGATGGTCGACTGGCGGTGGACCGGCTACAACGCACTGATCTTCCTGGCCGCCATGCAGGCCATCCCCCGCGACCTCTACGAGTCCGCCGCGATCGACGGGGCCGGCCGGGCCCGGCAGTTCTGGTCGATCACCGTGCCGCTGCTCAAGCCGACGATCATCTTCGCGGTCATCATCTCCACCATCGGCGGCCTTCAGCTCTTCACCGAGCCCCGGCTCTTCAACTCCGGCACCAACGCGATCCGCGGCGGACCGCTGCGCGAGTCGCAGACGGTGACCATGTACATGTTCGAGAACGCCTTCGCGCCGCACTACAACTTCGGCTACGGCTCGGCGATCGCCTGGCTGCTCTTCGCGCTCATCGCGGTGGTCGCGGCCGTCAACGTCCTGCTCCTCCGCCGGCTCGGTGGCGGCGCCCGCAAGGAGGACTCCCGATGACCCGCCTCTGGTCGGCCGGCCGGCTCACCTACCTGGCGCTGGCCCTCACCGCCGTCATGTCGATCTTCCCGATCTACTGGATGTTCGTGGTGGCCAGCCGGACCAGCGACGCGATGGGGCAGGTCCCGCCCCCGGTCACCCCCGGCGGCAACCTCGGCGCCAACATCGCCCGGCTGTTCGCCAACACCGACGCCTACTTCCTCACCGGTCTGATCAACTCCGCGATCGTGGCCGGCACGGTCACCGTCTCCGTGGTTTTCTTCTCCACCCTGGCCGGGTTCGCCTTCGCCAAGCTGCGCTTCCGCGGGCGCAACGCGCTGCTGCTGGTCATCGTGGCCACCATGATGGTGCCCACCCAGCTCGGTGTGATCCCGCTCTACCTGTTGATGACCAAGCTGAACTGGAACGACCGGCTGCCGGCCGTCATCGTGCCGGCGCTGGTCACCGGCTTCGGAGTGTTCATGATGCGCCAGTACGCCGGCCAGGCGGTCAGCACCGAACTGATCGAGGCGGCCCGGATGGACGGCTGCAACACCGCGCGGATCTACTGGAACGTGGTGCTGCCCGCACTGCGCCCGGCCGCCGCGGTGCTCGGCCTGCTCACCTTCATGACCACCTGGAACGACTTCCTCTGGCCGTACGCGGTGCTCAACGATCCGGAGAACCCGACCGTGCAGCTGTCGCTGCGGGCCCTGTCCGACGGCTACTACCAGGACATGTCGCAGGTGTTCACCGGGACGGCGATCGCCACCCTGCCCCTGCTGCTGGTGTTCGTCGCGTTCGGCCGCCAGATCATCGGCGGGATCATGGAAGGTGCGGTGAAGGCGTGACGGGACTCCGATTCCCCGAGGGCTTCGTCTGGGGGGCGGCCACCGCCGCGTACCAGATCGAGGGCGCGGTCCGGGAGGACGGCCGCGCCCCGTCCATCTGGGACACCTTCAGCCGTACGCCGGGCCGGGTGTTCCAGGGGCACACCGGCGACGTGGCCTGCGACCACTACCACCGGTACGCCGAGGACGTGGCGCTGATGGCGGAGCTGGGGCTGCGGGCGTACCGCTTCTCGGTCGCCTGGCCCCGGGTCCGGCCCGACGGCACCGGCCCGGTCAACCCGCGCGGCCTGGACTTCTACGACCGGCTGGTGGACACCCTGCTGGACCGGGGCATCGACCCGTTCGTCACGCTCTACCACTGGGACCTGCCGCAGGCGCTGGAGGACCGGGGCGGCTGGCCCGCCCGGGAGACCGCCGAGCACTTCGCCGACTACGCCCTCGCCGTGCACCAGCGCCTCGGCGACCGGGTCCGCACCTGGACCACGCTGAACGAGCCGTGGTGCGCGGCGTACCTCGGCTACGGCAACGGGGTGCACGCGCCCGGCCGGCGGGACGCGGGGGCGGCCTTCCGGGCCGTACACCATCTGCTGCTCGGGCACGGCCTGGCGGCCCGGGCGCTGCGCGCGGCCGGCGCGGAGGCCGTCGGGATCACCCTGAACCTGGCCGACGTGCGACCGGCGGACGCCGGCAGCGCGGCGGACGCCGCCGCGGTGCGGCTGGTCGACGGCCTGCAGAACCGGATCTTCCTGGACCCGCTGACCGGCGCCGGCTACCCGGACGACGTGCTGGCCCAGGTCAGCCGGTTCGTCGAGCCGGACTTCATCCGGGACGGTGACGAGAAGGTGATCGCCGCGCCCATCGACCTGCTCGGCATCAACTACTACTCCCCCACCTACGTGGCGGGCCGGGCGGGCGGCGCCGGGAGCGACGCGTACCCGGGCACCGAGGGTGGCGTCGAGTTCCTGCCGCCGGTCGGGCCGCTCACCGACATGGGCTGGATGATCGAGCCGGCCGGCCTGACCCGGCTGCTGGAGCGGGTGGCCACCGACTACCCGGGACTACCGTTGATCATCACGGAAAACGGTGCGGCCTTCCCGGACCGGAACATAGACGAGACCGGCCGGGTGGCGGACACCGACCGGGTCGGCTACCTCGACGGGCACCTGCGCGCGGTGCACGAGGCCGTCGCCCGCGGCGTGGACCTGCGCGGTTATCTCGTATGGTCGTTGCTGGACAACTTCGAATGGGCCGAGGGCTACCGGAAGCGGTTCGGGATCGTCCACGTCGACTACCTGACCCAGCGGCGCACACCGAAGGAAAGTGCCCGTTGGTACCAGGAGGTGATCTCCCGGAACGGGCTGTGACGAGGTGGTGGTGACGGGGATGACGACGGCACAGCGGCCGACCCTGGAGGCGGTGGCCAAACGGGCCGGGGTGTCCCGGGCCACGGTCTCCCGGGTGGTCAACGGCTCCACCACGGTCGCCGAACCGATCCAGCAGGCGGTGCGCCGGGCGGTCGAGGAACTGGGGTACGTCCCGAACCTCGCCGCCCGCAGCCTGGTCACCCAGCGCACCGACTCGGTCGCGCTGGTCATGCCCGAGGCGGCCACCCGGGTCTTCTCCGACGACCAGGTCTTCCCGGGGATCATCCGCGGCGCGGCCCAGGAGCTGGAGGCGGCGGACAAGCAGCTCGTGCTCATGCTGGCCGGCTCGCCGGCCGGCCACGAACGCGTCGAGCGGTACACCACCGGGCGGCACGTCGACGGCGTGCTCTTCGCCTCACTGCACGGCGAGGACCCGCTCCCCGGCCGGCTGGCCCGGCTCGGCATCCCGGTGGTGTGCAGCGGCCGCCCGCTCGACGGCGCCGAGGTGCCGTACGTCGACGTGGACCACGTCGGCGGGGTCGCCGAGGCGGTCCGGCACCTGATCACGAACGGTCGGCGGCGGATCGCCACCATCGCCGGGCCGCAGGACATGGTCGCCGGCATCGAGCGGCTGATCGGCTACCGGGAGACGGTCGCCGCGGCCGGCCTGCCGGAGCTGGTCGCGTACGGCGACTTCACCCGGGAGTCCGGCACGGCGGCCATGCGGCAACTGCTCGCCGCCGACCCGGAGCTGGACGCGGTCTTCGCGGCGTCCGACCTGATGGCGCACGCGGCGCTGCGCACCCTCCGGGAGGCCGGCCGGCGGGTGCCGGACGACGTCGCGGTGATCGGGTTCGACGACATCGAGACGGCGGCGTACACCGAGCCGCCGCTGACCACCGTGAAGCAGCCGATCGTGGAACTGGGGCGGGCGATGACCCGGCAGCTGCTCCGGATCGCCGCGGGCGAGCAGGTCGAGCAGGCCCTGATGCTTCCCACCGAGCTGGTGGTCCGCGAGTCGGCGTAGCCGACGGCCGAGACGAGGCGTGCCCGCCATCCCTGCGGATGGCGGGCACACGTTCAGCTACGGCCGGGAGAGCCTCGCCAAAACCGTCACATCTCGTCCTCGAAGTCGGCCGCGACGACGACCTCCCCGCCGATCTCCCGCAGATCGGCGACCAGCTTCCGAACGGCGGCGAGCATGGCCGCGTCGTGGACGCCGTCGTCCCGGCTGACCTCGACCGTGATCGGCCAGGTCAGGAACGCCGGCGTCCGGGCGATCAGGTCCGCCCCTGCCTCCCGGGGCAGGGACTTGTTCCTCCTGACCGCGGCCCAGACTCCGTCCGTCACCCGCAACGACTGGTCGACACGTTGATAGCCCTGAGAGCGCGTCAGCTGCTCCGCGGCCTCCTCGGCCGAGCCGATCCCGTCGACGAAGAGACGGCACTCGTCGTATTCCTCGGTCACGTCGATCGTCACGTCAGCCTCCCACTGCGTACCACGGTCCGACATCGAAGGGGCCGCCGATGCGAATCACCGAGATGTCGACCTCAACGCCCAGCGACTTCTCAAGCTGCCTGCCGATGCCGCTGAGGCCGATCTCGCCTCGCTGGACCTTACCGGTCTCGATGGCGTGCTGAAGCGTCTGCCAACGGTTGCTTCCCGGCTTCAACGTGGCGAGACGGGCCTGGACAATGCGATTGAACTCGGCGTCGGAGACCCGGATCGCGAAGTCGAAGTCCGAGTTGGCCCTGGGCGTCCCGCCGACCCGACTGCCATGCAGCATCAGCTCGCCGTTGTAACCCTTCTCCTGCACCGCCTGACGCAGCAGACCCATCGAATCATCGAACGTCGCCTGGGTGCAGCCCGGGGGAAGGACCAACCCGTTCCCACCAGGCGGGCGATTCATTGCCGCCGTGATCCGGGCGAGAGCGGCTTCGTCCGCCTCGGCCTGGGCACCGATACGCTCGAGCATTCCGGCGGCGCGGATACCGGCGGCGGTACCGGCCGTTCCGTACGCTCCCAGGAGCGCCGCTTCGCCGTACAGCGCGCCGAACTCCGGGCTGTTCGCGATGAGGAAGAGCCCGCACGGTTCCAGCACGGCGCACAGCAGGCCCAGTTCGAGCCCGAGAAAGCCGATCATGACCTTCACGCCTGCGTCGATGATGGGCTGGGCGATCTCGATCTGACGGTTGTAGATGAACTCTGGGTTCAGCACGTCGTGGAGGCAGTTCTTGTGCGCCTCCGTACCCTGCCGGTAGAGGTGTCCGCAGGTCTCCCCGAAGACCAGCATCCGCTTGACGATGTCGGGGGCTGTGGCACTGCCGATGGCCACACATTCCTTGCGGAGCTGCTCGTAGGCCGGGAGATCAAGCGGGTACTTGGCCGCGCACTTCAGCGCTTCGCTGCTGATCCGCGCATTCTCCTCCTCCGTCATCTTCTGCTTGACGACGGCGAGGGCCTCGTTCGCGGCAGCCGCGGCCGCGATCGAGTCCTTGCCCGCGGCCACGGCGGAGTCGTACGCCCGCTTGTACGAGGCGAAGGCGTCCGCCGCGTACTTCCGGGCCCGGGTGGCGGAAGCCTGCGCCCAGACGGCGGACCTGGTCGCCTCGTTCGCCGAGGCGTTCGCCCTGGCTGCCGCGTCCTTGGCCGTTGCCGCCGACGCCGCCGCCTTCTGGGCAGACTGCTCAGCTTCGTTGGCGGAGTTCAACGCCTGCTGGGC
The DNA here is from genome assembly GCF_053890995.1 of Micromonospora sp. I033. Classification (NCBI taxonomy): domain Bacteria; kingdom Bacillati; phylum Actinomycetota; class Actinomycetes; order Micromonosporales; family Micromonosporaceae; genus Micromonospora; species Micromonospora sp. I033. The sequence goes on from NZ_JBSSLX010000068.1 coordinate 9,403, forward strand.
GAATCCCTGGGCATCGATCGCGGACTGCTTGGCCTGTTCGGCGTAGGTGGCGGCGAGCGCCGCGTCACCCCGGGCCTTCGCGGCGACGACCTGCGCCTCCTGCGCGTCCGCCACGGCACTTGCCGCCGCCCGGGAAGCCTCTGCCAGGAGGCCGGACACGACAGCGTTGTGCGTGGCGCTGTCGTAGTCGTGCTGGGCAGCCGTGTACCGGCCGGACCGGAGGAACTCGTTGAGGAGTGCCGGAGGACCGTCGAGGGCGGCCTGGGCTGCCCCCTTCAGTTCCGGACCGGAGGCCGGATCGGCCAGGATCTGGTTCGCCTTGACCCGCGCGTCCATGGACTCGGCCTGGTACTGGCCGGTGGCCAGGAAATCGGCCAGCGCCTGACCGGTGCCGGCGTCCAGCGCCTCCTGCGCCTTCTGCACGACGACCGTGTTGCCGGCCTCCCGAGCCTCCGCCTGGATGTTGTTGACAGCCAGCCGGTCGTCCTGCTCCCGGCCCGGATAGTTCCGGGTCCGGAGAAACTCCGCGACATCGGCGTCCGACCCGGCGAGTGCGGCCTGGGCCGCGGTGTTCATCGAGTCGGTGCCGCTCAGCGCCAGATCGGCCAGCGTCCTACGGTCGTCCTGGGCGGCCGCCTGCGGCAGGCCGGTACGCACGTACTCGAGAACCATGGCGTCGCTGCCGCCCAGTGCCTCGAGCGCGGCGGCCCTGGTCCACTGCCCCTCGGATCGGGCCAGAGCGAGTGCGACCTTGCGGGCGTCCGCGACGGCGAGAGCGGGATCCGTAGCCGGAGCGGTCGCCTCCGCGATGAGACGGTTCGTCTCGGCCGAGCGCTGGGCGGCCTGCTCCCGTTCCAGACTGACCCTCGACTGTTGACGAGTCACCTCGACTGCTGCTGCTAGCGCGGCCTGATCGGCCTGCTGGGCGGCGGTGGCGATCCGCTCGGCCTCCGCGGTTCGGGCGGCGTCGTAGACCGCCTTCGCCTCGTTCGCCGCGTTCACCGCAGCCTGTGCCGCTGCGGTCGCCGCGTTGGCATGGGCGGTCGATCGTTCCGCGGCATAGGCTGCCTCGCCCGCGTGCTCGGCGGCCTCGTCCGCGGCCTGAGCCGCGCTGTTGGCGTCCGCCACGGCCTTGTTGGCCGCGTCTCGTGCCTTGTAGGCCGCCGCCGCGGAGGCGTCCGCGAACGCGCTCGCCGCGCGCGCCGCCCGATTCGCGCGGTCGGCGCTTGCCTGCGCGGCAGCCGCCGCCGCCATCGCCTCCGCGGCGTTCGCACCGGACTGTTCGGCATATTTGCCGGCCTGCTCTGCGGCCTGAGCGGCGGCAGTCGCGTGATCGCCGGCCGAGGAGGCCGCCTTGGCCGCGAGTCCCGCCTGCTTGGCGGCGTCGCCCGCGGCAGCGGCCGCGTCGGCCGCCTTCTTCGCGCCGACCGCGATGTTTCGTGCGTTCTGAGCGGCGACCCTGGCGGCACTGGCCTTGTTCGCGTCCGTTGCGGCATCGGCCGCCGCCCGGTACGCCTTGGAGGCCGCCTGACCAGCGCGGGAGGCGGCCGACGCGGCGCGGGAGGCAGCGCCCGCCGCGATGCGTGCCGCAGCGCTGGCGGCGTTCGCGGCACCGACCGCCTCGCTGGCGGCGTCGGCGGCATTGTCGGCCGCGATGGCCGCCTGTTTGGCCGCGGCGGCCGCCGCCTGGGCGTTGCCCTGGGCACTCGCCGTGGCCTCCCTGGCTCGTTCGGCTGCTGCCCGCGCGGCTGCCGCCTCGGCCGCTGCCTTCTCCGCTTCCTCCTTGGCGGCCTGGGTCTCACGGGACGCCGTCTGGCTCGCGGTGGTCGCGGCGCTCGCCAGGTCGGCGATCGTCGCCGTTTCCTGATCCCTGGCGGACGCCACCTCCCACTCGTGGTCGACGAACTGGGTGAGCGCTTCCGGGGTCCCGGTGTCGAGGGCTCGTTGGGCGGCCGCCTTCACCTCGGGGCCGCCCCCGTACATGATCTGGTTCACCCTGATCCGTAGATCGGCTTCCCAGGGTGCGCGCCAGCCCGAGTCGACGAAGTCCTGGTAGACGTCGTCGTCGTTGCTGTCGAGCGCCTTCTGCGCCGCCGCCCTCAGCTGGGTGCCCCCGGCGGCCATCATCTGGTTGATCCGGACCCGCTGGTCGGTACGCCACGGGCCATGCCACCCGGAGTCCAGGAACCACTCCCGGTAGTTGCTCTCGGTCGAATCGAGAGCCGTCTGGGCGGCGCTCCTGACTGCCGGCCCGCCGGTCGCCATCATCTGGTTGACGGCGATCCGCTCGTCGACCTGGCGACGCTGCTCCCAGGTGGTACTCAGAAACGCCTGGACGTCGGCATCGGACCCCAGCAGCGCCTTCTCCGCAGCCGCCCGCACCTCGGGACCACCGAGCCGCCAGGCCGTCACCACCAGCGCGCGGTCGACCGTGGTGGACGTCTCTCCCTCAGCGCGAGCCGGCGACGCGCCGGCCAGTCCTAGCACGACCGACATGACGGTCGTGACCGCCACCGCCATCCGGCCGGTCATCCGGCCGGCCGGTGGCCTCCTCCATCTGCTCACAGTTCTCCCCGTACCTGTCGTGAGTGCGGACATCGGGCATGCGCCCAGGGCGGTCGGGCGCCCTGGGCCCGACCGCTGGGAATCTCGTGTGGATCATTGGATCGGCGAGCGTTCCGCTCGCCCTCGTCGTGAAGACACTCGTGGCCGCGTACCGAGACCTGGTACGCGGCCACGGCCGTGACGTGCGTCTGGTGGACGAGCGGCGGCCGTCCCGGGACGGCCGCCGGTCAGCTCACGGCTTGACGGTCAGCTGGAGCAGGGTGGTCGGCTCCTCGCCGCCCTCGCCGATGCCGAACTGGGTGCTCCCGTTCGGGTCCAGCTCCTTGGTCGTCTTCACACCGGCGTCGGTGGTGACGGTCGCCGTGCCGTTGTGGCCGGAGGTCGAGGTCTGCCCGTCGCCCCGGATCTCGTAGACCCCCGGCACCTTCAGGTCGAGCCGGCCGGTCGACGCCAGCGCCTTGAAGCAGACCAGGCCGGTGCTGGTCTGACCGATCGGCTCCGTGGTCCAGACCTTGATCAGGCCGACGTCGCCCGTGACGGGGGTGTCGCAGTCGGCCAGCACGATGTGGCCGTCGCCCGAGATCAGCTCGATGTTCTGCTCGGCCAGGATGGCCGCCGCACCCGGGTACTTGAAGTCCTCCACGATGGAGCCGCCGTTGGTCTCCGTCGGGACGTCGTCCCCCGCCGCGAGCGCGACGCCGGCGAAGGTCGCCGCCACCGCGGCCCCGGCCACACCGACCATCGCAGCCTTGGACAGCACACGCATGCCTTACCTCTTCCTCACTTCAAGTCCCAGCCGTCAACGCGGCGAGGTCACTCGCCCCCGTGCAGTGACGAACCCAGCACGCGCACAGTACCCAAGCATCTGATCTATGTCTGCCCCGTCCCGAGCGGCCTGCTCCCCGACTGCGGGAGACCGCTCGGGAGGCAGGCCGCATATCGCGTCGCGGGCCGGCGCGACCGGCGCTAGGGTCGCCCGGTGACCGGCACATTGCGCCTGATCCGCGCGCCCCAACTGTCCGACGTCGCCGAGTACGCCTACGCGGCCGAGCTCCCGTCCCCGGCGCGCCTGGTCTACACGGCCGGGGCCTGCCCGCTGGACGCCGAGGGGCGGACTGTCGCGCCGGGCGACCCCGCCGCCCAGGCCCGGCAGGTGATGGCCAACCTGGAGACCGCCCTGGCCGCCGCCGGCGCCCGACTCGCCGATGTCGTCAAGACCACCGTCTACGTGGCCAGCGGCGACCGCGAGGACCTGGTGTCCGTCTGGCAGGTCGTCCGGGACGCGTTCGGCGACCACGATCCCCCCAGCACGCTGCTCGGGGTGGCCGTGCTCGGCTACCCGGACCAGCTCGTCGAGGTCGAGGCGGTCGCCGCGGTCCCGACGGAGGTGGGCTGAGCGCCCCGCCCCGATAAACCCGTGGCCGGTGACGGGCGACGGTTCTAGGGTCGGCCGGATGACCGAGGACCTGATCAGACGTGCCCGCCCCGACGACGCGCCGGGTGTCGTGGCGCTGCGTAGCATCGTGCACCCGTACCTGCTGCGTGGCGTCGAGTCGACCCGCCGCATGATCGCCGAGCCGCCGCCCGCCGAGGACTGGGCGGCCTGGGTTGCGGAGGCGGACGGGCAGGTGGTCGGGTGGGTATCGGCGTACCGGAACAGCCACACCTCGGCGGCGAACGTCGGGGAGATTTCCACCCTGCACGTCCACCCGGAGCACCGGCTCCGGGGAATCGGCACGGCCCTCCTGGACGCCGCGCTCGGCCACCTGCGCCTGATCGGCGCGCAGCGGCTGCTCACCTGGTCCCAGCCCGGGTCGCTGCCGTTCGCCGGCCGGCACGGTTTCACGCCCAGTCGCGAGCTGCGCTACTCCGCGCTCGACCTCCGGCCCGCCCCGCCGATGCCCGAGCCGCCGCCCGGCGTACGGCTGCTCTCGGCCACCGAGGTCGATCCGCGCCGGATCCACCGGGTGGACGCCGAGGCGTCGCTGGACGAGCCGGGCGACGTCCCGACGGACGCGCTGGGCTACGACATCTGGCGCCACGAGGTCTGGGACAACCCGGGGCTGGACCGGAACGCCAGCACGGTGGTCGAGGTGGACGGCGCGCTGGTCGCCGTCAGTCTGGTCAAGCGGGACGGCGACCGGATGTGGTCGGACTTCACCGGCACGATTCCCGGGCACCGTGGCCGGGGGCTGGCCCGGCTGGCGAAGCGGGCCGCGCTGCACCGGGCCGCGACGTCCGGGGTACGCACCGCGTACACGTCGAACGACGAGGCGAACGCGCCGATGCTGGCGATCAACTCCCGGCTCGGCTACCGGCCGGTGGGCAGCCAGTGGTCCTGCCTGCGCGAGCTGGCCTAGCGCCCGGCGGCGACCCGGACGGCGGTCGCGTAGGTGTCGGCGCCGAAAAGCACCAGCCGGGCCTCGGTCACGTTCACCGGGGTGGCCGCGTGCAGCACGGCCAGCGCCTGCGCCACCGCGTCCTCGACCGGCCAGCCGTACACGCCGGCGGAGATCAGCGGGAAGGCGACGCTCAGGGCGCCCAGGTCGTCGGCGACCCGGAGGCTGTTGGCGTAGCAGTCGCGCAGCAGCGCCGACCGGTCCTCGCGCGGGGAGAACACCGGCCCGACGGTGTGCACCACCCACCGCGCCGGCAGGTGGCCGGCGGTGGTGGCGACCGCCTGGCCGGTGGGCAGGCCCCGGCCGTAGCGGGAGGCGCGCAGCGCCCGGCACTCCTCCAGGATGGCGGGGCCACCCTTCCGGTGGATCGCCCCGTCCACTCCCCCGCCGCCCAGCAGCGAGGAGTTGGCCGCGTTGACGATCGCGTCGACCTGCTGCGCGGTGATGTCCCCCTCGATCAGGACGGTCTCCATGTCACCTCTCCTCGACGACGGACTGCCCGAGCGACCGGCGGGCCAGCAGGGTGGCGCCGGCGACGGCGGCCGGCATGACCAGCACCGCGCCGAGCGGGATCAGGAAGCAGAGGAAGACCGCCACCCCGAAGCCCAGGGTGGTCGGCCGGTCCGCCTTGAGCAACGACCGCCGCTCCGGCAGCCGCATGCCGCGCCGGTAGAAGGGCGCGCCGACCAGCTCCAGGGCGAGGAACCAGCCGCCCACGAGGGCGCCGACCACCGGGACCACCGTCTGCCCGATCAGCGGGATGAAGCCGGCCACGAAGAGGGGTACGCCGACCAGCGCGGAGATGGCCACCAGGCGCAGCGAGTCCAGGATGCTGCGGCGCACCGAGGCCCAGAACGGCACCTCGACCGCGCCGGGGGTGCCGCCGAGGCGCTCCTCCACCCGCTCGGAGATCTTCTCGTAGAACGGGTCACCGATCGCCAGGGTGACCGCCGTGAAGGCGAGCACCCCGAGCAGGCCGGCCAGCCCGACGACGGCCAGCCCGGCCACCACCCGGACGAGGCTGCGCCAGGTCTCCGACCAGTCGTCCGCGAACGGGGTGACCAGCCCGGCCAGATCGTCCACGAAGTACAGCAGGGCGGCGAACAGGGCCACGAAGAGCGCGCCGGAGATCAGCGCCGGCACGATCCCGAGCAGCATCAGCCCCGGGCTGCGGACGTAGAGGCCGAGACCGCGCAGCAGCAGGCCGGCGCCGCTGAGGAAACGGGTGACGGCGCCGGTCACGGGCGCGGCGAGGCGGGGTGCGTCCACGATCAAGGAGCCTAACGGCCGCGCGCACAATGGGCGGGTGCGCGCGTCCCGGCTCATCTCGTTGATCCTGCTGCTCCAGTCGCGGGAGACGATGACCGCCGCCGAGCTGGCCCGGGAGCTGGAGGTCTCCGAGCGCACCGTCTACCGGGACGTGCTGGCGCTCTCCGCCGCCGGGGTGCCGGTGTACGCCGACCGCGGCCGGGCCGGCGGCTACCGCCTGCTCGGCGGCTACCGGACCCGGCTGACCGGGCTGACCCGGGACGAGGCGGAGGCGCTCTTCCTGGCCGGGCTGCCCGGGCCGGCCGGCGACATGGGGCTCGCCGACGCGGTGGCCGCCGCCGAGCTGAAGGTGCTGGCCGCGCTGCCGCCGAGCCTGCGGGACGCGCCCGCCCGCGCCGGCCAGCGGTTCCACCTGGACGTGCCGGGCTGGTTCCGGGAGTCCGGCCCGCCGCCGTGGCTGGCCGAGCTGGCCCGGGCGGTCTGGCGGGACCGGCTGGTCGAGCTGCGCTACCGGCGCGGCGACCGGGAGGTGACCCGGTCGGTCGCGCCGTACGGGCTGGTGCTGAAGAACGGCGTCTGGTACCTGGTCGGGCGCGTCGGCGACGGGTGGCGGACGTACCGGGTGGACCGGGTGGTCGGCGTCGACGTGAGCGGGGAGGGCTTCGAGCGGGACGAGGGCTTCGACCTCGGGGCGTACTGGCGGGAGCAGGCCGAGGCGTTCCTGCGGGACATGCTCCGGGCCGAGGTGACCGTGCGGCTCAGCCCGGCCGGCCTGCGCGCGCTGCGGCACCTCGCCGACGCCCCGTTCGTCTACGCCGAGGCGGTCGCCGCCGCCGGCCGGCCCGACGGGCAGGGCCGGGTGGTGCTCCGGCTGCCCGTCGAGTCGGTCGAGGTGGCGTACACCCAACTGCTGGCGCTCGGGCCCGAGGTGGAGGTGCTCGACCCGCCCGAGCTGCGCGCCCGCTTCGCCACGGCGGCCCGCCGCGCGGCCGCGCTCTACGCGGACGACGCGGACGACGCGGACGACGCGGACGACGCGGACGACGGTCAGCGGTAGCCGGTGGCGTCCGCCGGCTTGCCGGGCCGGACCACCTCCTCGTAGTAGCGCGCCCAGTGCGGGCGGCTGCCGTCGAGGTCGGTGAAGCCGTACACCTGGGCCAGCCCGCCGCTGTCCACGGACTTGCCGTTCCAGCGGGCCCGGTCCGGGTCGGCGGCCAGCGCGGCCACCGCGCGCCCGACGAAGGCCGGCGTCTCCGACATGACGAAGTGCGGTTGCCCGGCCGCCGCGTCGCGCCAGTTGGCCTCGGTGACGTCGTAGTGCTCCAGCATGGCCTCCGACCGCAGCCAGCCGGGGCTGAGCGCGACGGCCGTGCACCCGTGCGGAGCCAGTTCGTGCGCCTGGCTGAAGGCGAGCCGGTTCACCGACACCTTGGCCAGGTCGTAGAAGAGCGAGACGCGGTACTCGGTGTCGTTGTACTCCTTGGTGCCGTCGCCGATCTCGACCACCAGGCCGCCGGGGTTGCGGATCAGCAGCGGGAGTGCGACGTGGCTCGTGACGATGTGGGTGTCGACGGCCAGCCGGAGCATCCGGAAGCCGGCGTCCAGGGGCTGCTCCCAGACCGGCCGGTCCCAGGTGATCAGCGGGTCGCCGCCCCAGACGTCGTTGACCAGCACGTCGAGCCTGCCCTGCTCGGCGTCGATCCGCGCGACGAGGCGGCGGACCTGCTCGGGGTCGAGGTGGTCGACGGCGACGGCGATGCCGGTGCCGCCGGCCGCGGTCACCAGCTCGGCGGTCTCCTCGATGGTCTCCGGCCGGCCCATCTCGGAGCGGCGCTCCCGGGTGGAGCGGCCGGTGACGTAGACGGTGGCTCCGGCGGCGCCCAGTTGGACGGCGATCTGCCGGCCGGCGCCCCGGGTCGCACCGGCGACGAGCGCGATCTTCCCTGTCAGCGGTGTGGTCATGTCACCACCGTGGCACCGATACCTGACATCGGTAGTCCGGTTTCCAGGATGATCCGGGTCAGCCATCATGGCCGGCATGCACCTGCTGCTCTCCGGGATCGTCGGCTCGGTCGCGTACGGGCTGGCCGGGCCGGGCTCGGACGTGGACCGGATCGGCGTCTTCGCCGCGCCCACGGTCGCCTTCCACGGCCTGCACCCGCCCCGGGAGTCCGTCGTGACGACCGATCCGGACGTGACCCTGCACGAGTGCGCGAAGTACGCCCGCCTCGCGCTGAGCGGCAACCCGACCGCCACCGAGCTGATGTGGCTGCCCGAGGAGTGCTACGAGACCCGCACCGGGTTCGGCGAGCGGCTGATCGGCATCCGCGCGGCGTTCCTCAGCGCGCCCCGGGTGCGGGACGCCTACCTCGGCTACGCGACGCAGCAGTTCCGCAAGCTGACCACGCGGGACGCCGACGGCTCCAGGTCGCGGCGCGGCGACAGACGCGACGAGCTGGAGTCGTCGCAGGTCGGCGGGCGGCTGCGATCGGCGAAGCACGCCCGGCACCTGGCCCGGCTGCTGCACCAGGGCCGGGTGCTCTACGCGACCGGCGTGCTGGAGATCCGGCTGGCCGACCCGGAGTGGTTCCGGGCGTTCGGCGAGCGCGTCGCCGGCGGCGCGCTGGCCGAGGCGGAGGCCCTGGTGGCGGCGGCCGAGCAGGACTTCGCCCGGATCCGCACCCCGCTACCGGAGCGCCCGGACGAGGAGACCGTGGAGCGGTGGCTGCTCGACGTGCGGGCGGCCCACCTGCCGCGCTGAACCGGCCTCAGTCGACCAGACGGCTCCGCTGCCTAGTCCGCGAGGCGGACGCGTACCCGGCGGTTGGCGCGGCCCTTGCTCTCCACCTTGACCACCTGGACCTTGCCGATCTGCGCGGTGGAGGCGACGTGCGTGCCGCCGTCGGCCTGCACGTCCAGGCCGACGATGTCGACGATCCGCACCTCCTGCTCGTCCGGCGGGATCAGGTTGGACTGGGTACGGATGATGTCGGGCAGGGCGAGCGCCTCCGCCCGGGGCAGCACCCGGACGGCGACCGACCGGTCCGCGGCCACCTCGGCGTTGACCAGGTCCTCGATCCGGGCCTTGAAGTCCGGCGGCACCTCGGGGAGGTTGAAGTCCATCCGGGCCCCGCCCGGTTCCATGTTGCCGCCGGTGACCAGCGCGCCGAAGTCGCGGAACACCACACCGCACAGCACGTGCAGGCCGGAGTGGGTGCGCATCAGCATGGTCCGCCGGGTGTCCTCGACCGCGCCGGCGACGGCGGTGCCGACCGGCGGGACCGGGTCACCCTCGGCCGGGACGAGCCAGAGGTCGTCGCCCTTGCGGGTGCCCACGATCCGCGTCTGCACCCCCTGCCAGAGCAGCACCCCGTGGTCCGGCGGCTGCCCGCCGCCGCCCGGGTAGAAGGCCGATCGGTCCAGGACGATGCCCTGCTCGGGATCGGCCGCCAGCACCGTGCACCGCCACTCCCGCAGGGTGGGGTCGGCGAGGTCGAGGCGGTGGGTGCGGCCGTGGTGTGTGACGCCCATGAGCGCCGACGTTACCCGTTGAGGAACGTCGAGATCCGCTCCCGCAGGTCGGCGCGTTCCGTCCAGAGCACGCCCGGCCGGTCGTAGACGTGCAGGGAGGCCCGGGGCAGCGCGGCGGCCAACTGCTCGGCGACGGCCACCGGGTGCAGGTCGTCGCCCGCGCAGCCGATCACCAGGGCCGGCGCGGTGACCGCGGCGAGCACCCCGGCGTCGCGCAGCGGGGCCTGCTCGGGCAGGCCGGCCAGGCCCGGCGCGAGCCCGTCGCGGAGCAGTTGGTCGAGCCGCTGCCGCAGGTAGGCCCAGCCGGCCGGGGTGTTGCGCACCGAGGCGGGCAGTTCCAGCGACACCACGTCGGCCAGCGCGGAGGCGTCCCCGTCGGCCACGGCGTCGAGCAGGTCGGTGAGCCGGGCGCGGGCCACCTCGCCGCGCGGGGTGTCCAGCACGGCCGGCAGGAAGAAGACCAGCTTCTCGAAGCGTTCCGGGCTCTCGACGAGCAGGCGGCAGAGCGCGCCGGCGCCGAGGCTGGCCCCGAAGGCCCGGGTGGCGCCGCCGAGGTCGGCGACGGCCCGCAGGTCGCGGGCCAGGTCCAGGTAGCTCCACGGGCCGGGCGGCGAGTCGGAACGGCCGTGCCCGCGGAACTGGAAGAAGATCCGCCGACCGGTTACCCCGCTGCCGAACGGGCGGGTGGTGGCGATGCCGTTGCCCAGCCCGTGCGCGAACACGGTGACCGGGTCACCGGCGCCGGTGACCAGCCGCTCCAGGCGTACGCCGTGCGGCGTGGTGACCAGCTCGGTCTCCGGGTCGGGCAGGGCCGGCCGGCCGGTGCGGGGCGCACCGGGGCCGGGGCCCCAGGTGCGGGGGCCGCCGTCCGGCGGCGGGGGCCAGCGGAAACCTCTCACCAGGAGCCCCGGCCGTCGTGCAGGTCGCGCAACCCGACCCGGACGTCCAGCAGGTAGATCAGGGCCGCGGCGATGCCGACCAGGCCGAAGATGCTCAGCGGGCCGAAGCCGAAGGCCGGCAGCGTCAGCACCAGGCAGACCGCGAGGATGGCGATCCACCCGCCCTTGGGCAGCGTGCCGATCGCGGGAAACGCGTCGGAGCGCTGGGTGATCGCGTGCACCAGCGCCACTCCCTCGATGACCAGGGCGAAGACGAGCAGGATCAGCTCGATCACGTAGCGGACTTCGAACGCGAAGAGCGGCGCGGCAGTGGCCATGTCGGCAAGCTTATGCCGAGACCCCGGAAACGTCCGACAGGACGCCGTCCGGGGTCTCGGTCCAGGTTCGACTCACTCGGCGGCCGGGCGGGTCCGCTTCGTGGTCTTCGGCAGCTTCGCCGACGGGGTGGCGGCCTTGGCGGTGGTGGCCTTGGTGGTGGTGGCCTTGGTGGCGCGGGTGCGCTTCACGGCGGCCGGCTTGGCCTCGACGACCTCGGCCACCTCGGCCGGGGTGGGCACCTCGGCCGGCTGGGCGGCCGGCGCGACCGGGGTGGTGGCCTCGGTCGCCGCGATGTCGGCGTTCACCGTGTCGGCGGCCTCCAGCACGCCCGCGCCGACGACCCGCTCACCGCGGGCGACCAGCTCGGCGTACGCGGCCAGGGCGCGCTCCTGCGCGGCCTGCGCGCCGGCCAGCACGGCGGCGGCGTTGCGGCCTGCGGCCTCCCGGAACTTGTCCAGGTTGGCGGCCTCGCGGAGCTTCTCCAGGTTGGCGGCCTCGCGGAGCTTCTCCAGGTTGGCGGCCTCGCGCAGCTTGTCCAGGTCGAGGTCGGCGGAGCCGGCCTTCTCCCGCAGCCCGGTCGCGGTGAGGTTGGCGGTCCGCAGCGTCTCGGTCGCCCGCTGGCGCAGCTCGAAGCCGGTGACGACGGCCTTGCCGCCGAGGTCGGCGACGACCCGGGTGCCGAGGTCACTGACCACGGTGGGCAGCTTGCGCAGCTGCTGGAGGGCCAGCTCGCCGGCGCCGGCGGCGGCGTAGACGGGGGCCGGGATGCGGTTGGTCTTCGGCTGGGTCATGACTGCTCCTCTTCGGCCGCGCCGGCGGCCTTCCGGACCACCCGGCGGGCGGTCTTCTTCTGGGGGACGGCGGTGGTCGGGGCGGGCGCCGAGCCCGCCTCGGTGACGGCGACCGACTCGAGGACCGCCTCGGTCGGGGTGCCGTCCGGCGTCGTGGGGCCGGTCGCGGCCGGTGCGACGGTGGCCGGGGCCTCCGGCGCCGCGCCCGGCTCGGTCGGCGGGGTCGGTTCGGTGGCCGCCTGGGCCGTGGCGGTCGCCTCGGCGAGCCGCGCGTTCTCCCGGCGGAACGTCTCATAGATCTGGGTGAGCGACTGCTTCTGGGCCATGGTCAGCTCGGGGTCGACGGCGATCGCCGCGAGCACGCCCTGCCCCTCCTTGTCGTCCAGCAGCCCGGCCCGCAGGTACATGGCCGGGGTGGAGACGCGCAGCGCGCTGGCGAGCTGCTGGAGGACCTCGGCGCTCGGCTTGCGCAGGCCGCGCTCGATCTGGCTCAGGTACGGGTTACTGACGCCGGCCTGCTCGGCGAGCTGCCGCAGCGAGATCTTCGCGTTGCGACGCAGGTCGCGAATGAACCCGCCGACGTCGGGAAGGTCCTTGCTGGTGGCCATGACTCCACGCTAGCCCGTGGTGCTAGCTACTGCAAGCAAAGTGCTAGCCGGAGTTAGCGAGGTCACGGATGGCCGGTTGCGCGTCCGGTGTCGGGTCCGTACGGTTCCCCCGTGGTCAAGATCGAAGTCAACGGCGCCTCGCTCGCGTACGACGAGGCCGGCACCGGCAGCCCCGTGGTGCTGCTCCACGCGGGCATCGCCGACCGGCGGATGTGGCGAGGGCAGGTGTCCGCGCTCGCCGCCAGGCACCGGGTCATCGCCGTCGACCTGCGCGGCTACGGCGACTCCGAGCTGCCACCCGCCCCGTTCGCGCACCACGACGACGTGATCGGGCTGCTCGACGCGCTCGGCGTGGCGCAGGCCGCGCTGGTGGGCTGCTCGTTCGGCGGCAAGGTCGCGGTGGACACCGCGCTGGCGTACCCGGACCGGGTCGCCGCGCTGGCCCTCTTCGGCGCCCCGGTCTCCGGCAACGAGTGGTCCGAGGAGACCGAGCAGCTCTGGGAGCAGCTGGTCGGCGACGTGGACCCGGAGGACTTCGCCGCGACCGCGGCCGGCGAGGTGCGGTTCTGGGTGGTCGGCCCGACCCGCGAGCCGGCCGACGTCGACCCGGAGCTGATCCGCTTCGCCGAGGAGATGGACCGCCGGGCGCTCGCCGCCGAGCAGGCGCTCAGCGCGGTCGAGGCGGGCGAGCTGGACCCGCCGGCGATCGACCGGCTGGCCGAGCTGCGGATGCCGGTGCTGGTCGGGGCGGGCGCCGACGACCTGGCCGACATCCGCCGGCTGGCCGACCGCATCGCCGCCGAGGCCCCCGAGGGCGTCCGGCTCCCCGACGTCCCGAACGCCGGCCACCTGCTCCCGCTGGAGCGCCCCGAGCCGGTCAACGCCGCGCTGCTCGACTTCCTGCGCTGACCCGCCGCCGCAGGCTCACCAGACCGGGCGGACCGCCCCGACCGGCAGGCCGCCGCCGAGCAGGGGGATCTCGGCGTACTCGGTCAGGACCGGGGCCTCGACGTTGAGCCGGCGCAGCGCGGAGACCAGGACCGGCATCCGGGGGCGGCCGGCGCCGTCGTCGATCTTCAGGGCGACCGCGCCGACCCCGGGCACCGCCGCCGCGATCACGCCCTCCGCGCCGACCTTGGCCAGCAACCCGGGTACGCCGCGCATCAGGCGGGTGTCGTCGGCCTGGGTGCCGCCCACCAGCTCCGGGTACGCCCGCATGGCGTCGGCCACGGTCCGCTCGACGGTGCCCGGCTCGGCGGAGACCAGCCGCAGGAACGCCCGCGCCAGGCCGGTCAGCGAGACGGCGAGCACCGGGGCGCCGCAGCCGTCCACCCCGACGGCCGCCGCCTTCTCCCCGGTGAACTCCTCGATCGCGGCGGTGAGCCGCTGCTGGAGCGGGTGCTCGGGGCGCCAGTAGCCGTCCAGCGGCCAACCCGCGGCCAGGCAGGTGAGCAGCATCCCGGTGTGCTTGCCGGAGCAGTTCATCAGGGTCCGGGTCGGCCCGCCCCCGGCGCGCAGCACCGCCTCCCGGGCCGCCTCGCCGACCGGCAGGTCCGGCGGGCAGTGCAGCGCCTCCTCGGTCAGGCCGGCGCCGCGCAGCAGGGCGGTCACCCGCTCGACGTGGAACTCCTCGCCGGCGTGGCTCGCCGAGACCAGCGCCACGTCGGCCGCCTCGGTGAGCGGCAGGCCGGCCCGGAGCATCCCGATCGCCTGCATCGGCTTGTTGGACGACCGGGGGAAGATCGGCGAGGTGACGTCCCCCGCCCCGGACACCGGCGCGCCGGCGGCGTCGAGCACCACCACGGAACCACGGTGGACGCCCTCCACGAAACCGGACCGGACCACCTCGGCGAGCGGCACGCCGCCCTCGTACGTCTTTCCCACGAGGTGGACGGTACCGACGGGCCCGGCGGGCCCGGCACCGGGGTGACCAGCGGCGTCGGCCGCCGGCGTACAGGGGTGCCGGGCGGGTCGTCGCTTACAGGCCGAGCAGGGCCCGGGCCTCGGTGGTGGTCAGCGGGGGACGCTGGGCGAGCTGGGCGAAGCCGACCGCGCGGGCGACCAGTTGCATGTTGGACTCGACCGGCCGGCCCTTGGCGTAGGTGACCGTGTCCTCCATACCGACCCGGAGGTGACCGCCGGCCGAGAGCGAGGCCAGCATCACCGGGATGGTGCTGCGACCGATGCCGGTGGCCGAGAAGGTGGTGCCCTCGGGCAGGTCGCGCAGCATCTGCTGGGCGGCGACCAGCGTGGCGGTGGTGCCCGGCATGCCGCCCGGCACGCCCATCACGAAGTCGACGTGCACGTGACCGCCGTGCGGCAGGCCGTACTTGCCGAGCAGGCGCTGGAGCGCGGTGAGGTGGCCCAGGTCGAAGATCTCGTACTCGGGGACGACGCCCCGCTCCTGCATCCGGGTGTGCAGGTCGACGATGAACTCCCAGCGGTTGAGGAACACGTCGTCACCGAAGTTGACCGTGCCCATGGTGCAGGAGGCCATGTCCGGGGCGGCGTCGAGCACGGCCAGCCGGGCGGCCTCCGGGTCGGTCACCGCGCCGCCGGAGGAGAGCTGCACGATCAGGTCGGTGCTCTGCCGCAGCGCCGCCACGGTCTCCCGCAGCCGGCCCTGGTCGAGGGTGGGCTGCGCCTGGTCGTCGCGGATGTGGACGTGGATCACGGCGGCGCCGAGCGCCTCGCACTCCTTGGCGGTCAGCAGCAGCTCGTCGAGGGTCACCGGCAGCGCCGGCACCTCCGCCTTGGCCGACTCCGCGCCGGTGGGGGCAACCGTGATCAACGTTCCTGTGGTCATGCCCGGATCCTAGACCGCCGACCGCCCTGCGGTCGACAGGCGAATTGCAGCAGAATCGCGCGCACCCGCCGCCGAAAGCGGAAGATTTTCCGCCTCAGGGCCGCTGGAACCACATCCCTTACGCCGGATCGATGGCGGCGGCCGCCTCCCCGACCATCAGCCGGGCGTCGTCGGCCACGTTGCGCTTGACCACGGCGAGGGCGACCTGACCCAGCTCGAAGTGGTGCACCGCGGTGCCGACGAAGCCGACCGCACGGCCGTCCAGGGTCACCGGCGTGCCGGCGGCCGGCGGCTGGTCGGTGGTCACCCCGTCCAGGTGCAGCAGGACGAGGCGACGCGGCGGCTTGCCCAGGTTGTGCACCCGGGCCACCGTCTCCTGCCCGCGGTAGCAGCCCTTGTCCAGGTGCACGGCCGGCCCGATCAGCCCCACCTCGGCGGGAATGGTCCGGTGGTCGGTGTCCACCCCGGCCCGGGCCCGCCGGGCGGCCACCCGCACCGCCTCGTACGCCCACAGCCCGGCCACCGGCACGCCGGCGCCGCGCAGCTCCTCGACCACCCCGGCCATGGCCGGGCGAGGCACCAGCAGGTCGACGCCGAGCGCCACCCGCCGGGCCCAGCCGCCCACCGCCAGCGGCTTCACGTCGTACACCACCGAGGGCCGGGGCGGCAGGTCGCCGGAGCGGAACTTCGGACCCGGCACCGCGACCACGTCCGGCTCGGCCAGCCCGGTGACCCCGAGGGTGCCGAGCGCGCCGGTGGCCTCCGGCCCGACCAGCGAGAGCAGTGCGTGGTCGGGCGTCACGTCGCGCGGGTCGACCTTGCTGAAGAACCGCATCTTCTCCAGGTAGGACAGCAGGCCGCCGGTCATCCCGGGCTCGGTGTCCAGCCAGGTGGTCTCGCCGTCCTCGGCGACCATGGCGTGCTGCTCGACGTGCCCGTGCGGGGAGAGCACCAGCAGCTCGGTGCCCTGCCAGGGGCGCAGCGCGGCAAGGTGCTGGCTGGTCAGCGTGTGCAGCCAGGTCATCCGCTCCTCGCCCGGCACCGC
Organism: Micromonospora sp. I033; assembly: GCF_053890995.1. NCBI lineage: Bacteria > Bacillati > Actinomycetota > Actinomycetes > Micromonosporales > Micromonosporaceae > Micromonospora > Micromonospora sp. I033. The sequence continues at coordinate 25,634 of NZ_JBSSLX010000068.1, forward strand.
GACCACCCCCCGGTGCGAGCGGTCGACCAGGCCGACGCCGGTGGCGAGGGTCCGCTGCTCCCGCATCGGGTCGCCGTAGTGGGCGGCCACGGGACCGACCCCGGCCGCCCGGTGGGCCGGCTCGGGCTGGTCCCGGGTCTCCTCGTCGATGGCCTCGGCGGCCACCGCTCCCGCGATGTCGATCATTTACGTTCCCCGTCCTCGCACTGGCCGCAGACGCCGAAGAGCGCCACGTGCCCGATGTCGATCTGGAATCCCCGCTGCGCGGCCAACTGGTCGGCGAGCGGCCGGAGCAGCTCGGGGTCGATCTCGTCGATCGCGCCGCACTCCCGGCAGACCAGGTGGACGTGCTGGTGCTCACCGGCCGCGTGGTAGGTCGGCGACCCGTGCGACAGGTGGGTGTGGGTCACCAGACCGAGCCGTTCCAGCAGCTCCAGCGTCCGGTAGATGGTGGTGATGTTGACCCCGGCGGCCACCTCGCGCACCGCCGTGTGCACCTGCTCCGGCGTGGCGTGCCCCAGGTCCAGGACAGCCTGCAGGACCAGCTGCCGCTGCGCCGTCAGCCGCAGCCCACGGGAGCGGAGCAGTTCCGCGAGGGAGGATTCGGACACCGTCCGATCATAGTTCGGCCGCCGCGCCGACCCGCCCGCCGCCGGGGTACGCCACTACGCTGCGCTCGTGGTGGCGACGCGGGTGGCCGTGCCGGGCCGGGGTCTGGTGCCGGCCGGCGAGCCGGTGCTGCGCGGCGACGACCGGGGCGTGCTGCACGGCGACGGCCTCTTCGAGACCCTGCACCTGCGCGGCGGACAGCCCTGGCTGCGCGACGCCCACCTCGCCCGGCTGCGGGCGGGCGCGGCGGCGATCGGGCTGGCCCTGCCGTCCACGGAGGTGCTGGTCGACCTGCTCGACACGGTCCGGGCGGGCTGGCCGCCGGAGGTCGAGGGCGCCGTGCGGCTGGTCTGCACGCGGGGGCCGGAGGGCGGCGGGCCGGCGACGGTCTACGCCACGCTGGGCGAGGTGCCGGCGGCCGCGCGGCGGGCCCGGCGGGACGGGGTGACGGTCGCCACCCTGCCGCTCGGGGTGGCCGCCCGCTCCCGCCCCGAACTGGGCTGGCTCCCGGTCGGGGTGAAGTCCACCTCGTACGCGCTGAGCACCGCCGCCCGCCGCTGGGCGGAACGGGCCGGGGTGGACGACGTGCTCTGGGTCTCCACCGACGGCTACGTGCTGGAGGCGCCGACCGCGAACGTGGTCTGGCTGAGCGGCGGCACCCTCTGCACGGTCCCGGCCGCGGCCACCGGCATCCTCCCCGGCGTCACCGCCCACTGGCTCCTGGACCACGCCCACGAGCTGGGCTTGGCGGCAGACGAACGCCTACCCACCCCAACGGACCTGCACAGGTCGGACGCCATCTGGCTGACGTCATCCCTCCGCGGCCTGACCGAGGTGCGCTCCCTGAACAACAC
>NZ_JBSSLX010000069.1:0-26917 GCF_053890995.1 Micromonospora sp. I033
CGGTGGCAACGGGAGTCGGCGTGACGCTCGACGGTGAGGCTCTGGAGCAGCTGCGCAAGCGCGCCAAGGCCGGCGGTGCGGACAAGTACCACGCGGCGAACGCCGCCAAGGGCAAGCTCTTCGCCCGCGAGCGGGTCGCGTACCTGGTCGACGAGGGTTCCTTCGTCGAGGACGGGCTCTACGCCAACGCCATGGCCGAGGGCCTGCCCGCCGACGGCGTGGTCACCGGCACCGCCACCATCGACGGCCGGCCGGTCTGCCTCATGGCGAACGACTCGACGGTGAAGGCCGGCAGCTGGGGCGCCCGGACCGTCGAGAAGATCATCCGGATCATCGAGCGGGCCTACTCGACAAGCGTGCCCATGGTCTACCTGGTCGACTCGGCCGGGGCCCGGATCACCGACCAGGTCGACCTCTTCCCCGGCCGCCGCGGCGCCGGCAAGATCTTCTGGAACCAGGTCCGCGCCTCGGGCTCGATCCCGCAGGTCTGCGCCCTGTTCGGGCCGAGTGCGGCGGGCGGGGCCTACATCCCGGCGTTCTGCGACGTGGTCGCCATGGTCGACGGCAACGCCAGCATGTACCTCGGCTCCGACCGGATGGTCGAGATGGTCACCGGCGAGAAGACCACGCTGGAGGCGATGGGCGGGGCCAAGGTGCACTGCGCCGAGTCCGGCGTCGGGCACTTCCTCTGCAAGACCGAGGCCGAGGCGCTCGACGTGGTCAGGCGCTACCTGTCCTACCTGCCGACCAACTGGACCCAGGCCCCGCCGGCCGCCGAGGCGACGCCGGCGCCGGACAAGGCCGACCTGGCCGCGCTGGTCCCGGCCAGCGAGCGGCAGGCGTTCGACATGCGCCGGTACGTCAAGGGCCTGCTCGACGAGGGCAGCTTCTTCGAGATCCAGGCGCTCTGGGCCAAGGAACTGACCATCGGCTTCGGCCGGCTGAACGGCGAGGTCGTCGGCGTGGTCGGCAACAACTCGATGTTCAAGGGCGGCGTGCTCTTCGTCGACTCGGCCGACAAGGCGACCCGGTTCGTGCAGCTCTGCGACGCGTTCAACGTGCCGCTGCTGTTCCTGTCCGACGTGCCCGGGTTCATGGTCGGCAGCGCGGTGGAGAAGCAGGGCATCATCCGGCACGGCGCCAAGATGATCACCGCGATCTCCGAGGCGACCGTACCCAAGATCTGTGTGGTGGTCCGCAAGGCGTACGGCGCCGGCCTGTACGCGATGGCCGGCCCGGGCTTCGAGCCGGACGCCACCATCGCGCTGCCCACCGCCAAGATCGCGGTGATGGGCGCGGAGGCCGCGGTCAACGCCGTCTACGCCAACAAGATCGCCGCGATCGAGGACGAGGACGAACGGGCCGCCTTCGTCGCCGCGAAGCGCGAGGAGTACGAGCGCGACATCGACATCGTCCGCCTCGCCAGCGAGCTGGTGATCGACGCCATCGTCGAGCCGCACGAGCTGCGCGCCGAGCTGGTCCGCCGGTTCGCCGCCGCGCGGGGCAAGGAGCGGCACTTCGCCCGGCGCCGGCACGGCGTCACCCCGGTCTGACCCGCCGACCCGCACCACCCGACCCGGCGTCACGAGCGCCCGGCGGCCCGTCCACACAGGCGTCCCATCAGGAGGATCAGATGGACTTCCGGCTCAGCGAGGAACAAGAGGCGCTGCGGGAGAGCGTGCGGGACTTCGCCCGCGAGGTGGTCGCCCCGGCCATCGCCGAGCACTACGAGCAGCACACCTTCCCGTACGAGATCATCCGCCAGATGGGCAAGATGGGCCTGTTCGGCCTCCCCTTCCCCGAGGAGCACGGCGGCATGGGCGGCGACTACTTCGCCCTCTGCCTGGCCCTGGAGGAGCTGGCCCGGGTCGACTCCAGCGTGGCTATCACTCTCGAGGCGGCGGTCTCCCTCGGCGCGATGCCGATCCACCGGTTCGGCACGGACGCGCAGAAGGCGCAGTGGCTGCCGAAGCTGCTCAGCGGCGAGGCCCTCGCGGGCTTCGGGCTCACCGAGCCGGGCACCGGCTCGGACGCGGGCGGCACGCAGACGCGGGCGGTACTGGACGGCGACGAGTGGGTGATCAACGGCTCGAAGGCGTTCATCACCAACTCCGGCACCGACATCACGTCGCTGGTCACGGTCACCGCGGTCACCGGCACGAAGCCGGACGGCTCGAAGGAGCTGTCCACCATCATCGTCCCGTCCGGCACGCCGGGCTTCACCGTGGCGCCCGGCTACTCCAAGGTCGGCTGGACCGCCTCGGACACCCACGAGCTGACCTTCGACGACTGCCGGGTGCCGGCCGAGAACCTGCTCGGCGAGCGCGGCCGGGGCTTCGCCCAGTTCCTGCGCATCCTCGACGAGGGGCGGATCGCCATCGCCGCCCTGGCCGTCGGCCTCGCCCAGGGCTGCGTCGACGAGTCGATCAGGTACGCGAAGGAGCGCGAGGCGTTCGGCCAGCCGATCGGCGCGTACCAGGCGATCCAGTTCAAGATCGCCGACATGGAGATGAAGGCGCACACCGCCCGGCTGGCCTACTACGACGCGGCCGCCCGGATGCTCGCCGGCGAGCCGTTCAAGCGGCAGGCGGCCATCGCCAAGCTGCACGCCAGCACCATCGCGGTGGACAACGCCCGCGAGGCCACCCAGATCCACGGCGGCTACGGGTTCATGAACGAGTACCCGGTGGCCCGGTTCTGGCGCGACTCCAAGATCCTTGAGATCGGCGAGGGCACCAGCGAGGTGCAGCGCATGATCATCGCTCGCGATCTCGGCATGTGAGCGGCGTCCGCCCGGGCCGGACCGGCCCGGGCGGGTCAGCCGTCTGTCGGATATCCGCGCTGGACGGTCGGCTGCCCGACGATGGGCTGTGGAGCGTCCGACCCGATCCGTACTCTTCGTGCCCATGACTCCCGATCATGATCGTTCGCGGAGCCCGGGTGGTCGTACCCAGCTGCCCGACCTGTTGCGCGGGCACCGGCTCGCGGCCGGCCTCACCCAGGCCGAGCTGGCCGGCCGGGCCGGCGTCGGCGTGCGGACCGTCCGCGATCTGGAGCGGGGCCGGGCCACCCGACCCCAGCGCACCACCGTCGACCTGCTCGCCGACGCCCTCAACCTGTCCGGTCCGGCCCGGCAGGAGTTCCTCACCGCGGCCCGGCCGGCCCCGGCCCAACCCGCCGCGCCCGGCCAGGCCGCGCGTCACCTGCCGGTCAGCGGTCCCGAGGGCGCCCAGCCCGCCGTGCCCGGCCAGGCCGCGCGCCACCTGCCGATCAGCGACCCCGAGGCCGGCGCGGCGGCGAGCCACCTGCCGGTCAGCGGTCGCGAGGCCGCCCAGACCGCCGTGTCCGGCGCGGGCCACCTGCCGGTCAGCGGGCCGGATGCCGGCGCGGCGCGGCATCTTCCGGTCACCGGCTCCGCCGCCGGCGATCCGGGTACGCCCATCGCGCTGCCCCAGCCGGTACCGCTGCTCGGCCGGGACCGGGACGTCGCCGAGGTGACCGCCCTGCTCTCCGCGCACCCGGTGGTGAGCCTGGTCGGGCTGGCCGGGGTCGGCAAGACCGCGCTCGCCCTCACCGTCGCCCACGCGGCGGCCGCCGAGCACCCGGCCGGCGTGGTCGGTGTGCTGGTGGGCGAGGGCTCCGACGCCGCCGACGTGCTCGCCGCCTCGGCGGCCGTGCTCGGCGTGAACCGGCTGGCCGACCTCTCCCGCCGGCTCGGCGGCCGGCCCGCGCTGCTGCTGGTGGACGCGGTGGAGCGGGCGCCCGGGCCGGTGGCCGAGGCGCTGCGCGCCCTGGTCGCGGCCGCGCCGGCGCTGCGCGTGCTGGTCACCGGCCGCCGTCCGGTCGGCCTTCCCGGCGAGCTGGTCCGGCCGGTCGCGCCGCTCGACGTGCCGCCGGCCGATCAGGAGCCGGCCGATCCGGCGGAACTGGCCCGCTGGCCGGCGGCGGCCCTGTTCGCCGCCCGGCTCGCCCAGGCGCGCCGCGAGCCGCCCACCCGGGCCGAACTGCCGGCGCTCGCCGCGCTGGTGCGCCGCCTCGGCGGGCTACCGCTGGCCATCGAGCTGATGGCAGCGCGCGGCCGGATCCTCGACGTCACCGAACTGCTCGACCGCTACGGCGACCGGGTCCTCGACCTGGCCGGCGCACGCCCCGGCTGGGAACCCGCCGACCCGGCCGCCGGCACGGTGACCCTGCGCGAGGCGGTGGCGACCAGCTACCACCTGCTGGCGCCCGCCGAACGGGCAGCGTTGCGCCGGCTCTCCGCCTTCGGCAACCGCTGGTCGGTGGAGCTGGCCGAGGACCTGCTCGCCGACGGCGGGGAGCGGCGGGACGCGGTTCCGCTGCTCGACCGGCTGCGTGAACTCGGGCTGCTCAGCGTGCGGGGCACCGGCCCGTTCCGGTTCCGCCTGCTGGACGCGGTCCGCGACTTCGCCGCCGAGCAGGCGGTCGTCGAGGGGGAGCTGACCGGCATCCGGCGCCGGCACGCGCTGGTCGTCGCCGGGCTGGTACGCCGGACCGCCCCGAACCTGGTCGGCGCGGAACTGCCCGCCGCCGTGCACCTGCTCGACGAGGCGACCAGCGACATCACCGCCGCCCTGGCGCACGCCGCCGAGGACGATCCGCTGACCGCGCTGCTCCTGGCGGCGGCGCTGCCCCGCTGGTGGCGGCTGCGCGGGCGGGACGTGTCCGGGCGCCGGTGGCTGCGCCGCCTGCTGGCCGACCCGCGTACCGCCGCCGCGCCGCCGGTGCTGCGGGCCTGGGCGCTGCTCGGGTCGGCCCGACTCGCCGCCGAGCACGGTGCCGGCGGGGCGGAGCTGCCGGCGGCCCGGGAGGCGCTGGCCATCTTCCGGTCGGTCGGGGAGGTGACCGGGGAGCTGTCCGCCCGGTCGGTGCTCTGCGTGCTCCTGCGCGGGGCCGGCACTCAGGGGGAGGCCCGGGAGCAGGCCGAGGCGGCGCTGGAGCTGGCCACCCGGCACGGCCGGGTCCGCGAGATGGCCGTCGCCCACCAGCACCTCACCTGGCACGACGTGCGGGTGGCGGACCTGGCCGGCGCGCGGCGCCGGCTGGCCACGGTCGACCGGCTGGCCACCCAGTGCGGGGAGCAGCGACTCCGCCTGCTGGCCCGGGCCGACCTGGCCGAGGTGACCCGGCTGGAGGGCAGGTACGTCGACGCGGTGGAGCAGGGCCGGCGGGTGGCGAGCGCCCTGGTCGAGCTGGGCGAGCCGGGCCGGTGGCGCCAGGTGGTCGGCACGGTCGGGCTGGCGCTCGCCCTGGACGGGCGGGTGGCGGAGGCGCTGGAGGTGCTGGCCGAGCTGCGGCCGTCGCACCGTGTCCCGGGGCAGCGCCGGCCGCCGGCCGTGGAGACGCCGGACCCACCCGGGGAGCACCGGGACGCGCCGCCGCAGGAGGCGGTCTGCGCGTTGATCGAGGGCCACCTGGCACTGCACCAGGGGGACCGGGAGTTGGCGGCCGAGTGGTTCGCCGCGGCGGCCGAGCACGCCGGCGGCGGGGAGCGGCAGGCCCGGGACGCGGCGGCCGAGCAGACGGCCGGCGGGGTGCGGCGGGATCTGGTCGAGGCGCTGGTCGGGCTGGCGGCGAGCACCGCCGACGTGGCGGTGCTGGACCGGCTGGAGCGGGCCTGCCGGACGACCGGCACCAGGCTGCTGCCCCGGGAGGAGGCCCTGCTCTATGCGCTGGTGGCCCGCCGGGGACGCGCGGTTCGGCGCGACTGAGGCAGGCGGGAGAGGAAGGCGCGGGGGTGGCGCGAGCGAAGAAGCCCCCTGGTGCTGCCCCTCGCTCTATCGCTCGCGCCCGCACCCCCCGGTGCCCCCCGCTGCCGGAAGCCTATCCAGCGCCTCCGGGCGGTTTGGCGGCTAAAACGGCATTATGTCCCAGTGTCCGGACGGTTCTGCCGGTCTTTCTGCCGGTGACCCGCACCAGCACCGGTGGAGTCGACGGGTCAGCAGCCGGCGGACTGCCCGGCGGGCGCCGGCTCGGTGCTGCCGGCGGTCGCCCCCGGGTGTACCGCGTCGCGGACCCGGCGCAGGCCGTCCAGGAGCGCCTCCAGCTGGGCCGGGGTGAGCTGACCGGTGAACCACTGCTCGATGATCCGCAGGTGCCCGGGCAGGGTCCCGTCCAGCCGGCTCAGGCCGGCGGCGGTGACCACCGCGTACGAGCTGCGCCGGTCGGAGGGACAGGCTCGGCGGCGGAGCAGGCCGTCCCGCTCCATCCGGTCGACCACGCGGGTGACGCCGCTGGTGGACAGGGAGGTCTGCGCCGCGAGGTCGGTCATCCGTAGCTGGTGACCCGGCGACCGGGTGAGCCGCATCAGCACCTCGAACTCGACCGGGGAGAGGCCGTGCTCCTCGAACTGGGCGGCGAACCGGGCCGACAGCCCGGCGCTGGCCTCGAACAGGAGGCCGATGGCGGTGATCCGGGGATCGTCGAACACGTTCTGGTCCACGCTGCCATCCTAGCAGTCCTTGACACAGGGAATATTGCTGTGCCTATAGTTGCTCAGTCAGTCGTTGGGCTACTCAATCATCTCCCCTGGAGGACAGCACCATGACCAGCAGCACCGAAGCGGTTACCCGCGACTGGGAGGGTCTCACCATCCCGACCGCCGGCACCTACCTGCTGGACGCGGCTCACAAGCGCGTCGGGTTCGTCGCCCGGCACATGATGGTCAGCAAGGTACGCGGTGAGTTCGCCGACGCCACCGCCACCATCACCGTGGCCGAGGACCCGATGCAGTCCTCGGTGACCGCCAGCATCCAGGCGGCCAGCATCAACACCGCCCAGGCCGACCGTGACGCGCACCTGCGCAGCCCGGAGTTCCTCGACGCCGAGCAGTTCCCCACCCTGGAGTTCCGCAGCACCGGCGTGAAGTCCCGGGACGGCAACGAGTTCGTCCTCTCCGGCGAGCTCACCATCAAGGGCGTGACCCGTCCGGTCGACCTGGACGTCGAGTTCGAGGGCGTCGGCCGCAGCCCGTTCGGCCAGGACATCTTCGGCTTCTCCGCGTCCACCGAGATCGACCGGGAGGACTTCGGCCTGACCTGGAACGTCGCCCTGGAGACCGGTGGCGTCCTGGTCGGCAAGAAGATCAAGATCGAGATCGAGGGCGAGGCCGTCCGCCAGGCCTGATCTCCCCGCGTACGACCCCACGGGCCCGCGCCGTCACCCGACGGCGCGGGCCCGTTCGTCGTACGCCCGGGTCGTGCGAATTGTCACGTGTTGTTCGCAGGTTGGCCGCGGTGCGGCCGGCGGCGGCTGGGTAGGAGTGCAGACCTGCGCCCGACCTCCGATCCGGCGGCCCGGGCGCACTTACGCACTCAACCTGAATGGTTCACAATGCGTTGCGGAACGGTACGGTTCCGTGGCGCCGGCGCCGGGAGGACAGATGGGCAGAGACGTCGAGCAGGGCGCCTTCTCCCGCGAGGACCGGGTCCGCTACCGGCAGAAGGTCCGGCGGTGCCTGGACGTCTTCGCCCTGATGCTGGACGACTTCGGCTTCGACGCCGACCGGCCGATGACCGGGCTGGAGATCGAGCTCAACCTGGTCGACGCCGCCGCCGAGCCGGCGATGCGCAACGACCAGATCCTGGCCGACATCGCCGACCCGCTGTTCCAGACCGAGCTGGGGCAGTTCAACCTGGAGCTGAACGCCTCACCCCGGCTGATCGAGGGGACCGGCTTCGCCGACTACGCGCAGGACCTGCGCAGCAGCCTCAGCCGCGCCGACGAGCGGGCCGCCAAGTCCGACGCGAAGATCGTGATGGTCGGCATCCTGCCCACCCTCACCGAGCGGCACCTGGTCGCCGACAACCTCTCCACCAACGAGCGTTACCGGGTGCTCAACGACCAGATCGTCGGGGCCCGGGGCGAGGACATCGAGCTGGACATCCGCGGCGTCGAGCGGCTGCGTACGCACACCGACTCGATCGCGCCGGAGGCCGCCTGCACCAGCCTCCAGTTCCACCTCCAGGTCGCGCCGGACAGCTTCGCCGACTACTGGAACGCCTCCCAGGCCATCGCCGGGGTGCAGGTGGCGGTCGGTGCCAACTCGCCGTTCCTCTACGGCCGGCAGCTCTGGGCGGAGACCCGGATCGCCCTGTTCCAGCAGGCCACCGACACCCGCCCCGACGAGCTGAAGGCCCAGGGCGTACGCCCCCGGGTGTGGTTCGGCGAGCGCTGGATCACCTCGATCTTCGACCTGTTCGAGGAGAACGTCCGCTACTTCCCGCCGCTGCTGCCGATCTGCGAGGACGAGGACCCGGTCGAGGTGCTGCACGCCGGCGGGGTGCCCCAGCTCGGCGAGCTGCGGCTGCACAACGGGACGGTCTACCGCTGGAACCGCCCGGTCTACGACATCATGGACGGCCGTCCGCACCTGCGCGTCGAGAACCGGGTGCTGCCGGCCGGGCCCACGGTGGTGGACATGCTCGCCAACGCGGCCTTCTACTTCGGACTCGCCCGCGGCCTCGCCGAGGCGGACCGGCCCATCTGGAGCCAGCTCACCTTCAGCTCGGCCGAGGAGAACTTCCACGCCGCCGCCCGGCGCGGCATCGACGCCGTGCTGCACTGGCCCCGGCTCGGCGACGTGCCGGTCACCACGCTCGTCCTCGACACGCTGCTGCCCGTCGCCGCCGAGGGGCTGGACCGGTTCGGCGTCGCCCCGGCCGAGCGGGACCGCCTCCTCGGGGTGATCGAGGAGCGTTGCCGCACCGGTCGCAACGGCGCCGTCTGGCAGACCGAGACGGTGTGGGCGGCCGAACGGCACCGCGGCATGGACCGGAAGGCCGCGCTGCACCACCTGGTCCAGCGCTACGCCGAGCTGCAACGCGGCAACGAACCGGTGCACACCTGGCCGGTCGACTGACCACCGCCGCAGGGCAGCCACTCCTTCGCTGACGCGGGCACGCGAGGCGTCCGTCCCCGTGCGCCCGGACCTGATCAGCGGTTGCGGCGGCGGGCCTTCGGTCCAGTGGTCGGCGCGGTCGTGCCGCTCTCCGAATCGGAGGAGCGCTCGCTCCCGACCGCGCTCTCCGCCGTCGCAGATCCTGCCGGTCCCGGCTCGCCGCCGGTCGGTGCCGGCGGGACCGGGTCGGCGCTGGCCGGCGAGCTGGACTCGGGCTTCCGCTGGGGCGGCACGGCCCGGCCGCGTCGGCCGGCGGAGCGCTCCGGTGCCGTGCTCGGGTCCGTCGCGACACGCGTGACTCCGGCCGTCACCGTGCCGCCGGAGGACGGATCGGTGCGCCCCATCGCGTCCACCGGCGTCGACTGCCGCACCCCGTCCACGGACGTGCCCGCGTGTACGGGGTCGGCGAGGTCTCCCGCGTCGCTGGCCTGTGCCGAGGCGGGGGCGGTGAACTCGTCCGGCTCGCCGGTGCGCTGGCGGGGCAGCCGCACGTCGGCGCGTTCGGTGGCGCGGCGGTCGGCCCGCTGGGCCAGCGCGGCCACCAGGGCCGAGCCGCCGACCCCGGCGATCACCGCGTACGGGGCGATCAGATGGGCCGACACCTGCTCGGCGGCGATCCCGGCGAGCCTCGGCACGGCCAGCAGGTACGCCAGCGCGACCAGCAACGGACCCGCCGCCCCGGAGGCCGCCGCCCCGACCCTCCGCTCCGGCGAGCGGACCGCCCGCCGGGCGGCCAGCACCCCGATCAGCAGCGCGGAACCGAGTGAGAGCAGCGCCCCGGGCCAGTAGAAGTAGTCGCGGATCCAGAACCGGCCGCTGTCCGCGCTGATCTGCCAGATGCCGAGCTGGGCGGTGGTCAGGCCACGGCCGGAGAGCACCCCGTCGACCACCGAGACCACGGCGAGCAGCCAGAGCCAGCCGGTGGTGGCGACGAGGTTGCTGGCGGCGGCCCGGGTGTGCAGCGCCCAGGTCGCCAGCAGCACCCCGAGCACCAGCCCGGCGGCGGCGTACCCGGCGGCCACGGCCTGCGGCGAGGACGTGTCCGGCACCCGCGCCGCCCGGGCCGGCACGGCCACCAGCAGCACGGTGATCAACGCGCCCACCCCGGCGGCGAGCGCCAGGCCGAGCCGGGGCAGGGCGCCCGCCGGCTCCTCGTCGTCCGCGCCGCGCAGCCGTTGGGCGCAGACCGCGCCGGCGATCACCGAGGTCGCGGAGATCCAGGTGGCCCAGGCGAGGCTGGCCACCCAGGCCGCCTCGACCCGGGCGGCGCCGGCCGGCGCCCAGTTGATGATGCCGAGCCCGTAGCCGAAGCCGAGCTGCGCGGCGCCCGCACCCGCGGCGACGCCGAGTGCGGCGGCGGTCGATCCTCCCCAGCCCCGTCTGGCCATGCCGGGGAGCGTAGCGTCCCGAGGTCGGCGCGGCGAGTGGTGACGGAGGCCGGACCGGCCGCGACCGGCTTGGTGGCGCCGGATACGGTCGCCGATGACTGAGGCGGGGGACGCGATGACGGACGAGGGTTACCCGGACCGGCAGCCGGGGGTACGCGAGGAAGCGGGGCCGGACCGGACCAGGCTGCTCCTCGGTGGCGGCCTGGCGATGGTCCTGCTCGCGGTGATCGGGGCGAGCGGCGGCTGGGTGCTGGCCGGTGAACCGTATCCGGCCATCCCGTCGCCGGCCGCGGCCCCGACCGCACCCTCCGTCGAGGCCACGACGCCCACCGCCGCACCGCCGAGCACCGCCGACGACCGGCCGACCGGTACGCGCACCACCACTCCCGCCGGCCTGACCGTGCCGGAGCTGGTGGGTACCGACTTCGAGCAGGCCCGGCGGGAGCTGCGGGACCGCAAGCTGGGCTGGCGGCTGGTGTTCGGCAGCGGCTCCGGCCGTGCCGTCGCGCGCACCTCGCCCACCCCCGGTACGCCCGTGAAGCGCGGCGTCACCGTCACCCTCTGGGTCGCCGGGCCGGCGCCCGCCGTCTCCGTGCCGGACCTGCTCGCCCAGAGCTGCGCCGACGCGGCCGACGACCTGGTGGCGGCGGGCCTCTACCCCCGCTACCGCACCGGCCGCGAGGGTCCGGTCACCGCGCTGGACCCGGCCCCCGGCAGTTCGGTCCGGTGGAACGATCCGGTTGCCCTCACCTGCGGCGACGAGCCCGCCACGACGCCGACCGCCAGCCCGCTCCCCGCCGGGTGACCGGCGGCCCGGCGCGCTGATGCCCGCCGATGGCCCGACGGACCGCTACCGTGGACGATCGAGGGCCAGGCCGCCCTGTCCCGGTGGGGAAAGGACGTGCGATGAGCGACGACCGTGAGGAGCCACCCGCCGGCGACCCGGACGCGACCAGAGCGCTACCTCCCGACCGGAACGGCGCCGGACCGGACGCCACCCGCGCCACGCCCCCCGACCACCCCGCCGGTCCGCAGGACGCCGACGCCACGCGCGCGATTCCGCGGGAGCCATCCGGCGCCACGGACGCCGACGCGACCCGGGCGATGCCGGCGGGCGGCGATGCGACCCGCCCGCTGCCTGGTGGGGGTGCCGGGGCGCGCCGGCCGATCGACGCCACCACCCGTCAGGAGCCGGTCAGCCCCGCCTGGTCGGGGCGCGCCGGAGTGCCGCCACCGCGCCCGGCCGGCTACCCGGAGCCCGGCACCGAGTGGTACAGCGAGGAGCAGGCGGGTCGGCGCTGGTGGATGCCGATCCTGCTGGGCCTGCTCGCGCTGCTGCTGATCGCGTTGATCGGCCTGGGGGTCTGGCTGGCTCTCCGCGCGGCGGATCGCGGCGCCGAGCCGGGCCTGTCGCCCACGGCCGTGCCGACCACCGCCCCGCGGACCAGCGCTTCGCCGAGCACGGCCGCGCCGACCAGTTCGCCGCCGAGCAGCCCACCGACCACCACGGCCGCCGCCGAGGTCCCGATGCCGCCGCTCGTGGGCCTGCCGGAGTCCGCTGCCCGGGCGGCCCTCGACCGGCTGGGCGTGGACTACCGGGTGCGGAGCCGGGCGTCGGACCAACCGGCCGGCACGGTGATCGACACGGACCCGGCAGCCGGGGAGCTGGTGGCCGAGGGGGACCGGGTCACCATCGTGGTGGCCGAGCCCGCGGAGGAGCCGACAACGGATGCGCCCACCACGACGCCTCCGCCGACGGCCACCGCGACGCGCTGACCGTCACCACTGGCGGCGTCGGGTGCCGACCAGCCCCAGCCCGGCCAGCGAGATGGCGAGGCCGAGCAGCCCCGAGTAGAAGAGCGACCGGCTGAGGTCGGTGGCGGTGGACGGGGCCTCGGCCAGCGCGCCCTCCCCGGCGCCGGGCTGGCCCGGGATCGACGAGGCGCCGTGGTCGCTGCCCGCCGCGCCGGCCGCCGGTGGATCGACCCACTCGGGCTCGTCCCCCTCCGGGTCGGTGGCCGCCCGGTTGCCCTCCCCGGCCACGGTGATCTCCGGAGCCGGAACCGGCTCGGTCAACTCCTGGGTCGCGGAGAAGGCGGGGTGGCGGACCACGAGCGCGAGTGCGGTCGCGGCGCCGAGGAAGACGAGGAGCCCGAGGGCGTAGCCGATACGGGAGCGGTGGTGCCGCCGCGCGGCGGGCAGATTGACCATGACCATCCCAGGTTCAGGGTCCGGAGCGCGCGGGGTGGAGCGTTGCCGGGGTGGGCGTACCGATTCTATGGCGGCGGCACGCCTCCCCGACCGGGAATCGTGAGGTCAGCCGACCCGTACCGGGGTCCGGGTCACCGGGCGGCGGGCCGTCCGGACGGTGTGCGGACGCGGGGCCGGCGCGGCCTGGCGGTGCCGCAGCCCCTCCTGCTGTACGAAGATCGACCGCCGGTTGACCGCGTCCCCCGCCGCGTTCAACTCGTAGCCGTCGAGCCAGAGCCAACCGTCGTAGGTCGGCCAGTCGAGCACCCGGATCACCCGGAACATGATCGGTCGGAGGAACTGGACACTCGCCGCGCGAGTCACGTGCAGTACGTCACCGGAGCGGGGAAGCACATGGGCTCCTGGGAAGGATCGGCCGGCGGGCGGGCCGGCGAGGCTGATCGGGGGGACGGGTCGGTCCGGTGACGGGGGATCTACCTCGTGGACCGGCGGATCAGTGGGTCGGTGCTGGTCGGGCCGTACCCGCGGTGGCGGACCGCCACCCGACCATCACCCGGCTGCTCCCGGTTACCGCTCCCGCCGCCACAGCCAGGCTGGCGTGCAGCGGCGGGGTCTTCACCCCGGGGCAGGTCGCAGGGCGCGGGACGGCTCCCCTCCCGCCGTCCCGCGGCCCGTGGTGCGACCACGCCCGGAGATCATGCGAAGACGGTGAGTAACCCGTGCCATACCGACAGAGTGCATCAGCGACGTGCTTCATGCAAGTTGCACGTCGACTTTTGCCGATACGCGAGCAGGACACGTGAACGGGACGCTTGAAGCCTCAGGTCCCGGGGCGGCACACTGGACGCCGGTTTCGCCCGACGCGGCCGGTCGACGACCGGCACCACCCCTGCCGCGAACGCTCGCCCGCCGTACGCCGGTCGCGCCCCCGGCGGGTGTGAAACCGGGCGCGACCGACCGGAGGTAGCCGGGTGCGTGCGAGGAGTGGGAATCCCCGTCCATCGACCCCTGGGGTGCCGTCGTGAGCGAGCGGCGCAGCCCGACCATCCGGCGTCGTCGCCTGGGGGCGGAACTCCGCCGGCAGCGGGAAGCTGCCGGCATCACCATCGAGACGGTCGCCGAGCAGTTGGAGTGTTCGGCCTCCAAGATCTCCCGTATCGAGACCGGTCACACCACCGCGACCCCGCGGGACGTGCGGGACATGCTGCGCATCTACGGGGTGGTCGGCGCCGAGAGCGACGAGCTGGTGCAGATCGCCCGCGAGGCCCGGCAGAAGGGCTGGTGGCATCCGTACAGCACGGTGCTGGTCGGGGCGTACGTGGGACTGGAGGCGGCGGCCAGCTCGATCCGGGCGTACGAGCAGCAGGTCGTGCCGGGCCTGCTGGAGACCGAGGAGTACGCGGGGGCGATGATCCGGGCCGCTCGGCCGGACTTCACCGCCGAACAGGTCGAACAGCGGGTGCGTGTCCGACTGGGCCGTCAGTCGTTGTTGACCCAGGACGATCCGGTCGATCTGTGGGTGGTGCTCGACGAGGCGGTGCTGAGCCGGCCGGTTGGCGGCGACGCGGTGATGCGTGGCCAGCTCAAACGGCTGGTGGAGGTGGCCGAACTGCCGAACGTGACGTTGCAGGTCCTGCCCTTCGAGGTGGGCGCGCACGCCGGCATGGACGGGACCTTCACGATCCTCAGTTTCCCCGAACCGAGTGATCCCGATGTCGTGTACGCGGAGAACGCCACGGGTGGGCTCTTCCTCGAGAAGAGCGACGAGCTACAGAAGTACAGCTTCATCTTCGATCACATTCGAGCAGCGGCCATTCGCCCGGAGGAATCCATCGCACACATCGCAAAACTGGCAGAGGAGCCGTTGTGGAAATGGCGACCAAGGAGTTCCCCGTGGACCTGACGCAGGCGACGTGGTTCAAGAGCTCGAAGAGCGGGCCGAACTGTGACAACTGCGTGGAGGTCGCGTATGTGACCGGGGCGGTCGGCGTCCGGGACTCGAAGGACAAGACGGGCCCGGCCCTGATCTTCGCCCCGGGTGACTGGCACGCCTTCGTCGCCGGCGCCAGGGACGGAGCGTTCGCCGGAAACTGAATCCGGCGACCCCGCCCCTCCAGAACGTGGTCCCGCCCGGCAGCGTCGCCGGGCGGGGCCATTTCGTCCGCGCCGCCGGCCGGTTCCGGCCACCCGTCGCCAGTTCCGTCCCGCGTCGTTGAACCGCACAGATCGGCAACCGAACGAGGCAGGCGAGACGGATGACGACGATCGGTTCAGAGAATCTGACCAACGGCCCGGGCAAGCCCGAGCGGTTCGGTGGCAAGTACCGGGGCGCGCGCCGGGACAGCGTCCTCACCGAGGTGGGCTCCGGCGAGGGCGAGATCGGCGGCCGGGACACGGCCGCCCCGGAACAGGCCGGCCCGCCGCTCTCCCTGCCGTCGCTCGACCCGAACCCGCTCACCGAGCCGTCCTTCCCGCCGACCGGCTGGCCGATGGAGCAGCAGGAGTCCCTGGTGGACCATCCACTGCTGCGGGGGCTGCTGATGGAGTTGCCGCCGAGGGGCAGCGTGCCGCCGCCCGGTTGGCTGGACCGCTGGTTCGAGGCGACCCGCGCGATCCTCGAACTGCTATACGTGCAGGGCACGAGCCGCCCGCGCTGACACCGCGGCGGCCGGTGGCAGCGCCCGCTCGGCGAGCCGGTTGTGCCGCAGGGCGTGGCGTACCCCGATCGTGATCACGCCGAGCACCGCGACGGTGATCGCCGGCCCGGCGACCGCCGGTGTCGAGAACAGGTCGACCCCCGCGGCCGGGAGCAGCGCCCCGAGCGCCGCCAGTGCCGTCACCTGGAGCGGCAGCCCGATGAGCGGGTGCGCCGCGGCGGCCCGCAGGCCGTGCGGGGCCGGGGTGTCCGGCGCGGTGGCGAACGCGCCCGCGCCGGCCCGCAGCCACCGGACGCGGCGTACCGTGCAGACCGCGACGACCAGCGCCGGGGCCGCCGCGAGGGTGAGCCCGGCGGCGGCCCGGTCGAGCACCGTCGTGCCGGCGCTCTGCAGGCCCACCGCCAGGACGGCCGCGGTCAGCGCCAGGCCGGTCAGCACCAGCGCGGACAACCATCCGGTACGCCGGCGCAGCGCGCGGGCGCGGTCCAGCCGGGGCAGCCCGTCCGCCACCACGCCGGCGGCCAGCCAGACGGCGGCGACGGGAAGCAGCACGGTGAGAGGCGCGTCCATGGTGTCAGCCTGGCCCGGATCGACGTCGACCGAATCCGGGACGGCACCCCGGTTCGTCCCGTACGCCCTCCCGTAGGGGTCATCCCGTCGACGTTATGGCGGATCCGGCATGTTCACAGTGTTTCAACAGTTGACCTAGCCTCTTTAACGATCGGTCAGTGTCGATCCGCCTGTGCCTCACCGGGCGGACGGTCCTGTGCCGGTCGGAGGGAGGTAGGGAGATGGGTCTCCCACACAGGTCCGTACTCGCCGGAGTGGCCGCCCTGACCATGCTCGCGGCCGCATCGCCCGCCGCGGCCGCCGAGCCCGCCGGCGCGATCCGCGCCGCCGGTGGTCCCACCGCGGTGGCCGACAGCTACATCGTCGTGTTGAAGGACAACGCCGTCGCCCCCAGCCGGGTCAGCGAGACCGCGCAACGGCTCACCGCCCGGCACGGCGGCACGGTCGCCCGCACCTGGCGCGCCGCGCTGCGCGGCTTCGAGCTCACCGTCGGGGCGAAGGCCGCCGCGCGCATCGCGGCCGACCCGGCCGTCGCGTACGTGGAACAGAACCACACGGTTTCCATCGCCGGCACCCAGACGAACCCCCCGTCCTGGGGCCTGGACCGCATCGACCAGCGGAACCTGCCGCTGAACAGCTCCTACACCTACCCGAACACGGCGAGCAACGTGCGCGCCTACGTCATCGACACCGGCGTGCTGTTCGGGCACAACGACTTCGGCGGCCGGGCCGTCTCCGGCTTCGACGCGGTCGACGGCGGCTCCGCCGACGACTGCAACGGTCACGGCACGCACGTCGCGGGCACTGTGGGTGGCTCCGCGTACGGGGTGGCCAAGGGCGTCCAGATCGTCGGCGTGCGGGTGCTCAACTGCCAGGGCAGCGGCACCAACGCCCAGGTGGTGTCCGGCATCGACTGGGTCACCGCGAACGCGGTGAAGCCGGCGGTGGCGAACATGAGCCTCGGTGGCTCCGCCAACAGCTCCATCGACACCGCGGTCACCAACTCCATCAACTCCGGCATCACGTACGCCGTGGCGGCCGGCAACGGCGACATCCTGGGCAACCGGCAGAACGCCTGCAACTACTCCCCGGCCCGGGTCGCGTCGGCCATCACCGTCGGGGCGACGCAGAACAACGACGCCGCCGCGAGCTTCTCCAACTACGGCACCTGCGTCGACATCCTGGCGCCGGGCGTCAACATCACCTCCGCCTGGTACACCGGCAACACCGCGACCAACACGATCAGCGGCACCTCGATGGCGTCGCCGCACGTCGCCGGCGCCGCCGCGCTGGTGCTGTCGGCGAATCCGTCGTGGACCCCGCAGCAGGTGCGGGACAGCCTGGTCAACAACGCCACTCCGAACGTGGTGACGAACGTGGGCACCGGCACGCCGAACCGGCTGCTCTACGTGGTCAACGGCACCACCCCGCCGCCGCCCAACGACTTCTCCGTCTCGGTCTCGCCCACCTCCGGCTCGACCGCGCCGGGCGGCTCGGTGACCGCCACCGTCGCCACCGCCACCACCAACGGCTCCGCCCAGTCCGTCAGCCTCTCCGCGAGCGGCCTGCCGAGCGGCGCCACCGCCTCGTTCAACCCGGCCACGGTGACCTCCGGCGGCTCGTCCACCCTGACCATCACCACCTCGGCCGGCACACCGGCCGGCACCTACGCGGTGACGATCAGCGGCACCGCGGCGTCGGGCACGAAGACGGCGACGTACTCGCTCACCGTCACGGGCACCGGCGGCTGCACCGGGACCGGCCAGAAGCTCGCCAACCCGGGCTTCGAGTCCGGCAGCGCCGGGTGGACCGCCACCTCCGGGGTGATCGGCCAGCACGGCTCGTCCGGCCAGCCGCCCCGCTCCGGCACCTGGAACGCCTGGCTCGACGGCTACGGCAGCGCGCACACCGACACGCTGGCCCAGTCGGTGAGCCTGCCGGCCGGTTGCACCTCGTACAGCCTGAGCTTCTGGCTGCACATCGACACGGCCGAGACGACCACCGGCACGGCGTACGACACGCTGCGGGTGCAGGTGCTCAACTCGTCCGGGACGGTGCTCGCCACGCTCGCCACCTACTCGAACCTGAACCGCAACACCGGATACGCCCAGCGGTCGTTCAACCTGGGCGCGTACGCCGGCCAGACCGTGCAGATCAAGTTCACCGGCGTGGAGGACTGGTCCCTCCAGACGTCGTTCGTCATCGACGACACGGCGGTGAACGTCTCCTGAGCCAACCTCTCCCACCGGCGTCCGGCGGTCCCCTTCGGGGTGGCCGCCGGACGTCGTGACGGGGTCAGACGTCGAAGCTGGCGGGGCGCCCGGTCGCCGGGGGCGGCGGGGTGGCCTTCCACAGGCCGGTCTTCTGGGCGGCCAGGCGGGCCAGGTAGGCCGGGTTGAGGATGACGTAGCGGCGCCAGAGCCGCTTCGGCTCCAGGCCGAGCCGCCAGAACCACTCCAGCCCGGCCCGCTGCATCCACGGCGGCGGGTTGCGCAGCAGCCCGGCGTGGTAGTCGAACGCCGCGCCGACGGCCATCAGCGGCATGTCCAGCAGCGGCCGCATGGCGTACGTGAAGATCTCCTGCCGCGGGCAGCCCAGCCCGACCAGGACGAGCCGGGCGCCGCTGGCCTTGATCCGGTCGGCGATCTCGGCGTCCTCGCCCGGCTGGAGCGAGCGGAACTTGGACGGCTCCACGCCGGCGATCTTCAGTGCCGGGAACTTCCGCTCCAGGGCCGGGACCAGGCGGGACAGGGTCTCCTCGGTGGAGCCGTAGAGGTAGACCGGCAGCCCCTCGTCGGCGAAGCGGGCCAGCACCCGGAGGGTGAGCTCCGGCCCGTAGACCCGGTCGGTGAGGCCGGCGCCGTGCAGCAGGTTGAGCGCCCAGCGCACCGGCTGCCCGTCGGGCGTGACCACGTCGAAGGAGTTGAGCCGGGCGTTGTGCGCCGGGTCGAGCACCCCGGTCATCACGCCGTGCACGGCCAGCGCGGTGAGCGCCAGCGGGCGGCGGTCCTGCGCCGCCGCCACCACGGCCTCGGTCGCCCGGGCGTAGTCGGTCGCGTCGACGAGTACGCCGAGCACGTTCCGCTTGGTGCCGGTGGTCATGCCTTCGGCACCCACTTGTCGACGTTCGCCTCGTAGATCTCGCGGAGGATCATCGGCACGTCGTAGGTGATCTTCCAGTTCGGGTAGTGCTCCTCGAACCGGGCCATGCTGCTGACGTACCACTGGTGGTCGCCGGTGCGGGCCTGCTCGACGTAGTTGATCTTCGCCACCCGGCCGGTGATGTCCTCGGCGATGCGGAACGCCTCGATGTGCGAGGTGTTCGAGTGCCGGCCGCCGCCCAGGTTGTAGACCTGCGCCGAGCGCGGCTCGCGGAAGAACGCCTCGAAGGCGGTGAGCACGTCCCGCGAGTGGATGGCGTCCCGGACCATCTTCCCCTTGTAGCCGTAGAGGTTGTACGTCCGGCCCTCCATCACGCAGCGCATCAGGTACGCCAGGAAGCCGTGCAGCTCGGCGGCCGAGTGCGCGGGGCCGGTCAGCGTGCCGCCCCGGAAGCAGGCGGTCTTCATGTCGAAGTACCGCCCGTACTCCTGGACCATCACGTCCGAGGCCACCTTGGAGGCGCCGAAGATCGAGTGCAGCGACTCGTCGATCGACATGTCCTCGGTGATGCCGTCGTACCAGTGGTGGTCCTCGGGCAGCTCGTAGCGGGTCTCCAGCTCGATCAGCGGCAGGGTGTTCGGGCGGTCGCCGTAGACCTTGTTGGTCGAGCAGTGGATGAACGGCGCGTCGATGGCGTGCCGACGGGTGTTCTCCAGCACGTTGAGGGTGCCGCCGGCGTTGACGTCGAAGTCGGTGTACGGCTCCTTGGCGGCCCAGTCGTGGCTCGGCTGTGCGGCGCTGTGGATCACCACGGCGATGTCCGAGCCGTACTTCTTGAAGACCTGCTCCAGGCCGTCCCGGTCCCGGATGTCGACGGCGTGGTGGGTGTAGGCGCGGCCCAGCTCGGCGGCGAGGCGGTCCAGACTCCAGGCGGTCGAGCCGTCCTCGCCGAAGAAGTACCGCCGCATGTCGTTGTCGATGCCGACCACGTCGAGGCCGAGGCCGGCGAAGTGCCGGGCCGCCTCGGAGCCGATCAGACCGCCCGAACCGGTCACCAACGCGACACTCACACGCCACTCCTGGTCCATCGGGGGCAGGGAAACCATCGGAGCATAGCGTGATGTCCGGCACGCCCCGATATGACGCGAGGGCCCCGCTGATTGCGGAGCCCTCGTCATGGTGGGGAAGGGGGGAGTTGAACCCCCACGCCCTTTCGGGCACACGGACCTGAACCGTGCGCGTCTGCCATTCCGCCACTTCCCCGTGGCTGACCTGCAACACCGTATCTCATCCCGCTCCCGCCGTCTGCGGCGGGTGCCCGGACATATTACGCTGATCCCGGTCATCGCCACGAGCGATCACCGTTCGTGGCGGACGAAACTTTAGCACGATCGCGGGGCTGGTCACGAACGGGCCGCCGGCAGCCGGCCGAGCGGCGTGTGAGCTGCGGAGGCGGTGTCCGGATACCATCATGGCCTCGGAACCCGAGGAGGAGCCGGTGAGCGTGCTGCAACGCTTCGAGAAGCGTCTGGAAGGCCTGGTCGAGGGGGCCTTCGCCAAGGTCTTCAAAGGGGTGGTCCACCCCGTGGAGATCCTCAACGCCATGCAGCGGGAGGCCGAGGCGCACAAGGCGATCCTGGCCGGTGGGCGCACGTTGGTGCCCAACCGCTACGTGATCGATCTCTCGCCGTACGACCACAGTCGGCTGGCGCCGTACGCCGCCGCGCTGGCCCAGGAACTGGCCCAGTCGCAGGCGGAGTTCATCGGCGAGCAGGCGTGGACGGTCTACGGCGACGTGATCGTCGAGGTCGAGCGTGGTGAAGGGCTGGACACCGGCATGTTCCGGGTCACCGCGGAGGTCTACACCGGCGGCGACGTCGCCCCGGTCTCCGCGCCCGGCGGCTACGACGCCGGTCCCGCCTACCCCGCCTACGACCAGGGCGGCGGCTACGGCCCGCCGCCGGGGCAGGGCGGTGGCCGCAACGTCCGCCTGGTCTCCGGCGACGGCCGCACCTACCCGCTCCAGATGGGCTCGACCGTGATCGGCCGCGGCGACCAGGCCAACCTGCGCCTGCCCGACGTCGGCATCTCCCGGCGCCACGCCCGGCTGGACTTCGACGGTGGCCAGGTCGTGCTGACCGATCTCGGCTCCACCAACGGCACGATGGTCAACGGCCAGCGCGTCTCCGCGGTCGCCCTCAACCCGGGCGACATGATCCAGCTCGGCACGACGACCCTGACCTTCCGCGTGGACGGCTGACCCCCGTTGCCGGAACTCGTCATCACCGTCGCCCGGTTCGGGTTCCTCATCCTGCTGTGGATCTTCGTGTTCACGGTGGTCGGGGTGATCCGCCGGGACCTCTTCGCGGGGGCCCGGTCGGGTCGCCTGGTGGCCGCGCCACGCGCGGTCGGGGCCTCGACCGGGCAGCCGGCGAAGCCGGCGAAGGTGAAGCGGGGCAGGGCGGCGCACCAGTTGGTGGTCACCGCCGGTCAGCTGGCCGGCACCCGGATCACCCTCGGCGAGGCCCAGATCACCATCGGTCGTGCCGAGGACTCGACCCTGGTGATCACCGACGACTACGCCTCGGCGCGGCACGCCCGGCTCGTGCCGCGCGAGGGGCAGTGGTTCGTCGAGGACCTCGGATCGACTAACGGCACCTACCTGGATCGCGCTAAGGTCACCGGACCAACCCCCGTCCCCCTCGGCGTGCCGATCCGGATCGGCCGCACTTCCCTCGAATTACGGCCATGACTCTGACCCTGCGCTATGCGGCCCACAGCGACCGCGGTCTGATCCGAGACGGTAACCAGGATTCCGTCTACGCCGGGCCGCGGCTGCTCGCCGTTGCCGACGGCATGGGCGGCATGGCCGCCGGTGACGTCGCCAGCAACATCGTCATCGGTGCCATGGCGCCGCTCGACGAGGACGTCCCCGGGGACGCCCTCGTCGACGCGTTGCGTTCGGCCGTCGGCACCGCCAACCAACAACTCCGCGACACCGTGGACGCCAACCCGCAGCTGGAGGGGATGGGCACCACGCTCACCGCGACCCTCTTCTCGGGCAGCAAGCTCGGCATGGTCCACATCGGTGACTCGCGGGCCTATCTCCTGCGCAACGGTGAGTTCGCCCAGATCACCAAGGACGACACGTACGTGCAGATGCTCGTCGACGAGGGCCGGATCAGCGCGGAGGAGGCGAGCAGCCACCCCCAGCGCTCGCTGCTCACCCGCGCGCTCGACGGCCGGGACATCGACCCGGAGTACAGCGTCCGGCAGGTGCTCCCCGGTGACCGCTACCTGATCTGCTCGGACGGTCTCTCCGGCGTGGTCAGCGCGGACACCATCGCCGACACCATGCGCGAATACACCGACCCGCAGCAGTGCGTGGAGCGCCTGGTGCAGCTCGCCCTGCGCGGCGGCGGCCCGGACAACATCACGGTGATCATCGCCGACGCCACCGACCAGGACATCGTCGAGGCGTCCCCGATCGTGGGCGGCGCCGCGGCCCGCGACCGCGGCATGGCCACCTCGGCCGACGTCTCCACCCCGGCGGCCCGCGCGTCGGCGCTGTCCGCTCCCCGGGCGCCCGCGCCCGAGGAACCGGTGGACACCCGCGACGACGAGTCCGATCGGCGCGGCCGGCACCCGCTGCGCACCGTGGCGATGGTGCTGGCGCTGCTGGTCATCGTCGGCGGCGGCCTCTACGGCGGGTGGAGCTACACCCAGCGGCAGTACTACGTCGGCGCCACCGACGACGGGCAGCTCGCCGTGTTCCGCGGGGTTCCGGGCCAGGTCGCCGGGCTCGACCTGTCCAGCGTGCACGCGACCAGCGAGGCCGAGCTCGACGACCTCACCCTGGCCGCTCAGGAGCAGGTCAAGCAGGGCATCCAGGCCAAGAGCGAGCCGGACGCCGAGCGCCGGCTGGCCGAGCTGACCAGCGACGACCCGGCCAACCCGAACCTCAAGCCGCTCTGCCCGCCCAGCCCGACGGCCGGTCCGGCCAGCCCGACCCCGTCCGCGACCGGCAGCTCGCTGGCCCCGGCGGTCAGCGGCAGCGCCGTCCCGCCGGCCACGGCCTCGGCCTCGGCCTCGGCCGCCGCGGGGCCGACGCCGACCCCGACGCCGACCACCACGCCCGACGCCGTCCCCTCCGACACCGTTCCGCCGGTCGACCCGGCCGGCTGCCGGTCGCCGGAGTGAGCGCCGGCTCGATCCCGAGGACGCATCCGTGACCGCAGCCGCCGCACCGGCAGCCTCGCCCGCCTCGACGGGCGAGCAGCCCGGCGTGCGCCTGGCCCGGTCCCGGCGAAACGCCGAGCTGTCCCTGCTGCTGCTCGCCATGGTCCTGGTGGCGGCGTACGCGGCGACGGTCGAGGCGAACGTGCTGGACACGGTCACCCCGGACTTCTGGATCCCGGCCGCCGCGCTGGGGCTGGTATTCCTGGGCCTGCACCTGGTGATCCGCTGGCTGGCGCCGTTCGCCGACCCGGCGCTGCTGCCCGCGGTCGCCCTGCTCAACGGGATCGGCGTGGGCTTCCTGCGCCGCTACGACCTGGCCGAGGCCGCCCCGGAGCAGCGGGAGACCCTGGCCATCTTCGCCGGCAACGGCGGGCAACAGCTCGCCTGGACGCTCGGCGCGGTGGTGCTCGCCGCGGGGCTGCTGGCGATCATGCGAGACCACCGCTCCCTGTCGCGGTACGCGTACACGCTGGGGTTGGCCGGCATCGTGCTGGTGATGATCCCGGCGGTGCTGCCGGGGCGGTTCTCCGAGCGGAACGGGGCGAAGCTCTGGATCATCGTGCCCGGGCTGGGGCAGATCCAGCCGGGTGAGTTCGCCAAGCTCACCCTGCTCGCCTTCTTCGCCTACTACCTGGTTCGCAAGCGCGAGGTCCTCTCGCTGGCCAGCCGCCGGGTGCTCGGCGTCGACTTCCCGCGCGGGCGGGACCTCGGCCCGGTCCTCGTGGTCTGGATGATCAGCCTCCTGGTCCTGGTCTTCGAGAAGGACCTGGGGACCTCGCTGCTCTACTTCGGCATGTTCGTGGTGACGCTCTACATCGCCACCGAACGGGTGAGCTGGCTGCTCATCGGCCTGATCCTGTTCTTCGGCGGCGCCTACCTGGCGTACGTGCTGGGCAGCACGGTGGGTGGCCCGTTCGCCAACTTCTACGACCGGGCGCAGATCTGGCTGGACCCGTTCGCCGAGCCGTACGACCGGGGCTACCAGCTCGTCCAGGGCCTGCTCACGCTCGGCACCGGCGGCCTGTTCGGGGCCGGCCCGGGTGGCGGCCAGCCCACCCTGCTGCCCGAGGTGCAGACCGACTTCATCTTCGCCGGCATCGGCGAGGAGATCGGCCTGTTCGGCCTCTCCGCGCTGCTGGTGATCTATCTGCTGATCGTCGAGCGGGGCCTGCGGGCCGCGC
This sequence comes from Micromonospora sp. I033, assembly GCF_053890995.1. Taxonomy (NCBI): domain Bacteria; kingdom Bacillati; phylum Actinomycetota; class Actinomycetes; order Micromonosporales; family Micromonosporaceae; genus Micromonospora; species Micromonospora sp. I033. The sequence goes on from NZ_JBSSLX010000069.1 coordinate 24,269, forward strand.
TGGCGGTCCGGGACTCGTTCGGCAAGCTGCTCGCCGGCGGCCTGGCCTTCACCCTGGGCCTCCAGGTCTTCGTCATCGTCGGCGGGATCAGCAAGCTCATCCCGCTGACCGGCCAGACCACCCCGTTCCTCTCCGCCGGCGGTTCCTCGCTCATGGCCAACTGGCTGCTGATCGCGATCCTGCTCCGGGTGTCCGACGGCGCCCGCCGCCCGGTCACCGGGAGCGGCCCGGCGGCGGCCCGGCCGTCGGGTGGCCCGCCGGAGCAGCTGCACGGTGCTCCCACGGAGGTGATCCGGCCGTGAACGCACCCCTGCGCCGCGTCGGCGTGGTCGTCATGATCCTGTTCGGGCTGCTCTTCGCGAACCTGAACTGGATCCAGGGCTACAAGGCCGACGAATACCGCAACAGCGACTACAACGGCCGCGTCCAGGTCGCCGAGTACGAGCGCAAGCGCGGCAACATCGAGGTCGGTGGCACGGCGGTCGCGCTCAGCAAGGAGACCGACGGCAAGCTGAAGTTCCAGCGCAGCTACCCCGGTGGGGCGATGTACGCGCACGTGCTCGGCTACAAGCCGGTCAACCTGGCCGACACCGGCATCGAGCGGCTGGAGAACGACTTCCTCGCCGGCACCAGCGACCAGCTCATCGCCAACCGGATCAAGGACATGTTCACCGGCGACCAGACCGGTGGCGGCAACGTGCTGCTGACCCTCTCCAAGCGGGCCCAGGAGACGGCGTACAAGCAGCTCAACGACAACCAGGTCGGGGCCCGGCGGGGTGCGGCCATCGCGATCGACCCGCGGACCGGGGCGGTGCAGGCCCTGGTGTCCATGCCGAGCTTCGACCCGAACCCGCTGGCCAGCCACGACACCACCGAGGCCACGGCCGAGTACAACCAGCTCGACAAGGCCAAGGACCGGCCGCTGGCGAACCGGGCGCTCGCCGAGACCCTGCCGCCCGGCTCCACCTTCAAGATCGTGGTGGCCGCGGCGGCGCTGGAGAACGGCGTCGGCCAGCAGACCGAGATCCCGGCCGGGGCGAGCTACACGCCGCCCACCTCGGGCCAGCCGATCCGCAACGCCGCGCCGTCGATCTGCCCGGAGTCCCAGGTGACCCTGCGGGAGGCGGTCACCGAGTCCTGCAACACCGGCTTCGCCCAGCTCGGCGTCCGGCTCGGCGCGGACAAGATCAAGGAGAAGGCCCGCCAGCTCGGCTTCGAGCAGGAGGACCTCACGGTCGGCGAGTCCGGCGAGAAGGGCGGGCTGCCGGTGGCGGCCAGCCGCACCGGCGAGATGACCGCGCCGGGGGGCGGTACCGACCCGGCGGCCCTGGCCCAGTCCTCCATCGGTCAGCGCGACGTGCGGATGACCCCGCTCCAGGGCGCGCTGATCGCCGCCACGGTCGCCAACGACGGCAGCCAGATGCGGCCGTACCTGGTCAAGCAGCTGCTCGGACCGGACCGCACCACCGTCTACGACGCCGCGAAGCCGCGCGAGCTGCGCCGGCCGATCAGCGACCAGGTCGCCGGCGACCTGCGGGACATGATGGTCAACGTGGTGAAGGAGGGCACCGGCCGGAAGGCCGCCATCGACGGCTACACCGTCGGCGGCAAGACCGGCACCGCCCAGTCCGGCCCGAACACCCCCGACCACGGCTGGTTCATCGGCTTCGCGCTGGACCGGAACGGCACCCCGGTCTCGGCCGTGTGCGTGGAGCTGGAGCAGGCGGGCAGCGGCGGCAGCGCCGAGGCGGCCCGGATCGGCGGCCGGATCATGGCGGCGGCCATCGCGGAAGGCCGCTGAGATGCTCAGCCCGGGGGTGCAGCTCGGCAACCGCTACCGCCTCGACGAGCGGATCGCCAGCGGCGGCATGGGTGACGTGTGGCGCGGCACCGACCAGGTGCTGGGCCGCACGGTCGCGGTCAAGAGCCTGCTCCCCGCCCTGCTCGACGAGCCGGGCTTCGCCGAGCGGTTCCGCGGCGAGGCGCGCACCATGGCCACGATCAACCATCCGGGCGTGGTCGACGTCTACGACTTCGGCAGCGACCAGCAGATCGCCTTCCTGGTGATGGAGTACGTGGAGGGCGACGCGCTCTCCTCGACGCTCAGCCGGGTCGGCCGGCTCACCCCGGCCCGCACGATGGCGCTGCTGGCCCAGGCCGCCGACGCGCTGCACGCCGCCCACGAGAAGGGCATCGTGCACCGCGACGTGAAGCCCGGCAACCTGCTGGTCCGGCCGAACGGCACGCTGGTGCTCACCGACTTCGGCATCGCCCGCTCCGACCTGGTCGGCCAGCTCACCGCCGCCGGCTCGGTGCTCGGCACCGCCTCGTACATCTCGCCCGAGCAGGCCACCGGCGCGGTCGCCACCCCCGCCTCCGACGTCTACGCGCTCGGCGTGGTCGCGTACCAGTGCCTGGCCGGCCGGCGGCCCTTCGAGGGGGACAACCCGCTCGAGATCGCCATGAAGCACGTGCGCGAGGCACCCCGGCCGCTCCCCGGTGACATCCCGCCGCAGGTCCGGGCCATCGTCGAGCGGGCCCTGGCGAAGGACCCGGCGGCCCGCTGGCCCAGCGCCGCCGCCCTGGCCAGCGTCGCCCGGCAGGCCAAGCTCGCCCTGTCGCAGCAGGCGCGGGGCGGTCACCCGATCT
>NZ_JBSSLX010000070.1:0-26207 GCF_053890995.1 Micromonospora sp. I033
TCAGATGTGGAGAAGAGGCAGGTACGGGGAGATGCGCGCCGCGGGGGTAAGCCGTGGGGTGATCAGGCATCGAGTCGAGCAGGGGCGCTTGCGTCGGCTGTCGCGGGGCGTCTATGGGACGCAGGATGACTTCGGGAGTCATCTGCGGGCGATCTTTCGTCGGTTGCCCCCGAGTGCTCTGGTCGGTTTTCAGACCGGTGCGCAGCTCCACGGCTTCGGCGCGGTGTCGAGCGCTGAGGTGCATGTCATCGTGCCGGCTGGGTGCGTCGTACCGCGGATTCGGGGGGTCGTCGCCCACGAAGCCGCACTGCCCGTGCCCGGGCCGGTGGAGATCGCTGGCGTGCCCTGCGCCCCGGCCGCCCGTTGCGCCGTGGACCTGGCCCGAGTGCTCCGGCGGATGGACGCCATGCCGCTGCTCGACCTGTGCCTACGCTCCGGTGCCTGCGGCCCGGACGAGTTGCGTGCCGAAGCGGGGCGGCACGGCGGTCTCCGCGGTGTGTGCCAGGCCCGACAGTTGGTTGTCCTGGCCGATCCTCGGGCGGAATGCCGGCAGGAGAGTCAACTACGGCTGTTGCTGGTGGATGGTGGTCTGCCGGCTCCTGAACCACAGCTCTGGGTTGCGGACCGATACGGTGCACCGCGCTATCGGCTGGACCTCGGCTACCGGCAGCGCAAGATCGGCATCGAGTATGACGGCGTCTCGCACCTCGATCGCGACCGACTACGCCACGACCGCTCCCGCATGAACTGGCTGGCGGCGAACGGCTGGCGCATGCGCCACTTCACCGACGTGGACCTCTACCGCCGCCCGCGCCACGTCACGTCCACAATCGCCGCCCTCCTCCGCCCCTAATCCCTCGATCATGGAGTCGTGGCCGCCGACGTAAGCCTCATCTGCGGCATCTCGGGAACCACAACTCCATGATCGCCGGATTCGTTGGGGACTCAGCGGGCGAGGTGTGATCGGATGAGGAAGCGGACGCCCTCGGGGGCCTCCAGGGAGAAGCCGCTGCCCCGGCCGGGCACCACGTCGACCGTGAGCCGGGTGTGTTTCCACAGCTCCCACTGGGCGGTGGACATCCAGAACTCGACCGGCTCGGGCACGCCCTCGACCGCCAGCGAGGCGAGCAGCACGTCCGAGGCTCCGGTGCGGAACTCGCCGGCCGGGTAGCACATCGGGGCACTGCCGTCGCAGCAGCCGCCGGACTGGTGGAACATGATCGGGCCGTGGGCCGCCCGCAGCGACCGGATCAGGCCGGCCGCCGCGGGCGTCAGGGTGACCGGGTCACCCATCAGAAGAAGCCCAGCTTCTTGGGGGAGTAGCTGACCAGCAGGTTCTTGGTCTGCTGGTAGTGCTCCAGCATCATCTTGTGGTTCTCCCGGCCGATGCCGGACTGCTTGTAGCCGCCGAACGCGGCGTGCGCCGGGTAGGCGTGGTAGCAGTTGGTCCAGACCCGGCCGGCCTGGATCGCCCGCCCGGCCCGGTACGCGGTGTTGATGTCCCGGGTCCAGACGCCGGCGCCGAGGCCGTACAGGGTGTCGTTGGCGATCTTCACGGCGTCGTCCAGGTCGGCGAAGGAGGTCACCGAGACCACCGGGCCGAAGATCTCCTCCTGGAAGATCCGCATCGAGTTGTCACCCTCGAAGATGGTGGGCTGCACGTAGTACCCGCCGGAGAGCTCGCCGCCGAGGTCCGCGCGCTCACCGCCGGTCAGGACGCGAGCGCCCTCCTGCCGGCCGATGTCCAGGTAGGACATGATCTTCTCCAGCTGGTCGTTGGAGGCCTGCGCCCCGATCATGGTGTCGGTGTCCAGCGGGTGCCCCTGCCTGACCTGCTCGGTCCGGGCGACGGCGGCGGCCAGGAAGTCGGAGTAGTGGCCCTTCTGGATCAGCGCCCGGGACGGGCAGGTGCAGACCTCGCCCTGGTTGAGCGCGAACATGGTGAAGCCTTCGAGGGCCTTGTCCCGGAAGTCGTCGGAGGCGGCGCTGACGTCGTCGAAGAAGATGTTCGGGCTCTTGCCGCCCAGCTCCAGAGTGACGGGTTTGATGTTCTCGCTGGCGTACTGCATGATCAGCCGCCCGGTGGTGGTCTCGCCGGTGAACGCCACCTTCGCCACCCGGGGCGACGAGGCGAGCGGCTTGCCCGCCTCGACGCCGAAGCCGTTGACCACGTTGACCACGCCGGGCGGAAGCAGGTCGGCGACCAGCGAGAGCAGGTAGTGGATCGAGGCCGGGGTCTGCTCGGCCGGCTTGAGCACCACGGCGTTGCCGGCGGCGAGCGCCGGTGCGAGCTTCCAGACCGCCATGAGGATCGGGAAGTTCCACGGGATGATCTGCCCGACCACGCCGAGCGGCTCGTGGAAGTGGTACGCCACGGTGTCGTCGTCGATCTCGCCGAGCGAGCCCTCCTGGGCCCGGACCGCCCCGGCGAAGTAGCGGAAGTGGTCGATGGCGAGCGGGATGTCGGCGGCCAGGGTCTCGCGTACCGGCTTGCCGTTCTCCCAGGTCTCGGCGATGGCGAGGGATTCCAGGTTGTCCTGCATCCGGTCGGCGATCCGGTTGAGGATGAGCGACCGTTCGGCGACCGAGGTGCGGCCCCAGGCGTCCGCGGCGCCGTGCGCGGCGTCGAGGGCCTTCTCCACGTCCTCGGCGGTGCCCCGGGCCACCTCGCAGAAGGTCTGCCCGGTCACCGGGGTGGGGTTCTCGAAGTACCGGCCGCCCTGCGGCTTCACGTACTCGCCGCCGATGAAGTGGTCGTAGCGGGACTGCCAGTGGGTGGGGGCGTCGTAGCGCGTCATGGGTACCTCCGCCGTCCGTCAGGGGTGGATGGCGGAGGACGCTAGTTTCCGCGACGTTGCAGCAACGTTGCGCGCGGCAGGTCGTACTCCTCGGCGAGCTGGCGGGCCCGGGCCAGGGCGAGCGGCCGGCGCGGCGCGCCCGGCGGCAGGGCCCGCGCCAGGGCCTGCCAGGCGGTGAGGTCGTCGGCGCCGGCGGGCGTCGCGGTCCAGGCGGCGAGCAGCGCCGGGTCCGCGGCGGCCAGCACGGCCGCGCGGAGCTGCCCGTCGACAAGCCGGCGCAGTCGGGTCACTCCCGGTGCGTCCGACCCGGGCAGCAGGGGCCCGGGGTACGCCCGCAGCGCCCCGGCCGGGTCGCCGTGTTCCAGCAGTTCGGTGACGGTACGGAAGTCGGCGCGCACGGCGGGCCGCAGCCGGTACGGGCGGGAGTCGAGCAGTTCCTCGCCGAGCGCCCGGCGCAGCCGGGACAGTTCGGCGCGCAGGGTGACCGGGTGCAGCCGGTCGTCGCCGTAGAGGTCGAGGCCGAGCTGTTCGCCGGTGCGCCCCTCCGGGTGGTCGAGGAGCAGCACCAGCAGCTCGCTGTGCCGCCGGCCGAGCCGGATCCGCCGGCCGCCGACGCGCAGCTCCGCCTCGTCGCGGCCGAGGGCGGCGACGTGCAGCACGTCGGGTTCGGCGGGGGCGGCGCCGGCCAGGAACGCCTCGGCGGCCCGGGCGGTGGCCCGGACCAGGGCCAGGCTCTGCGGGGTGGCCAGGTGGTCCCCGCCGGTGATGTCGACGGCGCCGAGCAGCCGGCCGGTGACCGGGTCGTGGATCGGCGCGGCGGCACAGGTCCAGCGCTGCACCGGCCGGACGAAGTGCTCGGTGGCGAAGATCTGCACGCTGTGGTCGACGGCCAGGGCGGTGCCGGGCGCGTTGGTGCCGGCGTGCGCCTCGTCCCAGCGGGCGCCGGGCACGAAGTTCATCCGCTCGGCGTGCCGTAGCACCCCGGGATGCCCCTCCACCCAGAGCAACCGCCCGTCCGCGTCGCAGACCGCCATCAGGTGCGCGCCGTCCAGCGCGATGCCGCCGAGCAGGTCGCGGAAGAGCGGCAGCACGCGGGCCAGCGGGTGGGCGGCGCGGTAGCTCGCCAGCGCGTCGTCGGTGAGGTCGACCGGGGCGGTGGCCTCGGGGTCGAGCAGCGCGGACCGTTCCCAGGACCGGCGGACCACGTCGCGGACCCGGCCGGTGGTGGTGCCGGCGGTGAGGAACGCTTCGTGGGCGGCGCCGACCTGCGCGATCCGCTCCGCCGGATCGGCACCGAATTCGAGGGCGAGCCACGGGTCAGCCATCGGCGACCTCCTCGCGCCCATGGTGACCCAGCTCACCGCCGATCGCCAAGCCGCCCCGGAAAGTTCCGCCGAGGCGCTCCCGCTGATGGGGTGATCCGGCCCACTCGTCGACCGCGGCGGGGCCCGCCGGCCCGGACGAACGCCCCAGACAGCGCGGCAGGGCTCGGTGCCGGCCCGCGGACGTGGAGGATTGCTCCGGCGGCGCTTACGGAACCCTTATCTCCTGGCTGGGACCGTATGCGGGACGGCAGACGGAACACGGGGAGCGGACAGCGGTGCGGGTGTTGGTGGCGGACGACGAGCGGTTGCTGGCGGACATGGTCGCCGAGGGGCTGCGTCGGTTCTCGATGGCGGTCGACGTCTGCTACGACGGCGACGGCGCGCTGGAGCGGATCGGGGTCAACCGGTACGACGTGGCCGTGCTGGACCGGGACATGCCCGGCGCCACCGGCGACGAGGTGTGCCGCAGCCTCGCCGGCTCCGACGCCGGCACCCGGGTGCTGCTGCTCACCGCCGCCGCCGGGATCCGGGACCGGGTGGCCGGCCTCGGGCTGGGGGCCGACGACTACCTGACCAAGCCGTTCGCCTTCGCCGAGCTGGTGGCCCGGGTGCAGGCGCTGGGCCGGCGGTCCGCCCCGGCGGTGCCGCCGGTGCTGGAGCGGCACGGGGTGGTGCTCGACGTGGCCCGGCACACGGTCACCCGGGACGGGCGGCCCCTCGGCCTGAGCCCCAAGGAGTTCGCCGTCCTGCACGTGCTCATGCGTGCCGGGGGCGGCGTGGTCAGCGCCGAGGAACTGCTGGAACAGGCCTGGGACGAGTTCGCCGACCCGTTCACCAACGCGGTCCGGGTCACCGTGATGACGCTGCGCAAGAAGCTCGGCCAGCCGTCCGTCATCCACACCGTCCCGAAGGCCGGCTACCGGATCGGCGAGCCGGCGTGAGCCCTCGGCGCCGGATCCTGCTGGTCGGGGTGCTCGCCCTGCTCGGCGGCTACTGGCTGCCCGGCCTCGGCAAGCAGCTGCTCGCCGGGTTGTGGTGGCGGGCGCAGGCGTTCTGCGACCTGCAGACGGTCGGCGCGGTGTGCGAGCCCGCCCGCCCGCTCATCCCGGTGCTTCCCGGGCTGATCGAGTTGCTGGTCCTGCTGGCCGGTGTGCTCGCGGTCTGGGGCGCGGCCCGCTGGTGCCTGCGCCCGGTGCGCGACCTGGCCGACCCGATCGCCGACCTCGGGCCGCAGAACCTGGGCCACCGGATCCGCCGGGGCGGCCGCGACGAGCTGGCCCGGCTCGCCCGCGCCATCGACGACATGATGGACCGGGTCACGGCCGGCTACGAGGGGCAGCGGCGGTTCGCCGCCAACGCCTCGCACGAGCTGCGTACGCCGCTGGCGGTGCAGCGGATGCTGATCGAGGTCGGGATGGCCCAGTCGCTCACCGGTGAGCAGCTCGACCTGCTCACCGCCCAGCTGCTGGCCACCAACGAACGCAACGAGCGGCTCATCGAGGGCCTGCTCGCGCTCAGCGAGAGCGACCAGGGGCTGCGCTCCTCCACCCCGCAGCGCCTCGACGAGATCGTCACCACCGTGCTGGCCGCGTACCGGGACCGGGCGGCCGAGGCCGGGTTGACGGTGGAGACCCGGCTGGCGCCGCGGATCGTGCCGGGCGAGCGGGTGCTGCTGGAGCGCCTGGTCGGCAACCTCGTGGAGAACGGGATCAAGTACAACCGGCCGGGCGGCCGGCTCACCGTCACGGTCGGCGGGGACCCGGCGCTGACCGTCACCAACACCGGCCAGACCGTCCCGGGCGAGGCGGTCGCCGGTCTGTTCGAACCCTTCCGGCGCCTGGCCCGGGACCGGACCAACCAGGGCGGCGGGGCCGGGCTGGGCCTGGCCATCGCCCGCTCGATCACCCAGGCGCACGACGGGATCATCGCCGCCCGCCCCGGCGAGGACGGCGGCCTGCGGGTCGACGTCCAGCTACCCGCCGTGCGCTGACCCCACCTCTCAGGACCTTCGGGAGCCGCCGACGCGGCATCCCGCGATGCCACCTGCCCGAGAACGACCGACGGCGCGCCGCCGGAGAGAGGAGACCGCCGTGCCGACCCGTACCGATCAGGGCGCGCCGCCGGCCGGCCGGGTGGTCTGGGCCGACGTGGCCAAGGGCGGCTGCATCATCCTCGTGGTGCTCTGGCACGTCATCGTCAAGCACTACCTGCGGATCGACTGGCGGATCGACCTGCCCGTGCCGGGTGCCTGGGGGCTGCTCGGCGAGCAACTGCTCCCGCTGCGGATGCCGCTCTTCTTCACCCTCTCCGGGATCTTCGCGGCGAACGCCGTCGCCCGGCCCTGGCGGGTGGCCGGACGTCCGCGGATCGCCCGGAACCTTCACCTCTACGCGACCTGGCTGCTGATCCACACCGCCCTGCTGGCCCTCGTGCCGGACTTCCCGACCGACCGGGCCACCAGCCTCGGCGGCCTGCTGGCCCAGCTCACCGTCACGCCCTCCAACCTCTGGTACCTGTACGCGCTGGCGCTCTACTTCGCGCTGGCCAAGGCGCTGCGCCGGGTCCACCCGGCGGTGCTGCTCGCGGCGTCGGGCGCGCTCTCCGCCGTCGCGGCCACCGGCCTGCTGGACAGCCCGGGCAACCGGGGGCAGGTCTACCAGAACCTGGTGTTCTTCCTGGCCGGCGTGCACCTGCGGCCGTACCTGCGGCGCTGGGCCGCCGGCGCGTCCGCCCGCCGCCTCGCCGGGACCGGGACGGCGTACGCCGTCGCGCTGGCCGCCATGGCGCTGGCCGGGGCGGAAGGCTGGCCCGGCGTCCGGCTGCTGGTGTCGGTCGTCGCGGTGGCGTTCGGCATCACCGCGGCGGCCCGGGTGGCCCGGCTCCGGGCGGTCGGCGGGGCGCTCGCCCGGCTCGGCCGCCGGACGCTGCCGATCTACGTGATCCACATGCCGGTGCTGGCGCTGCTGCACCGCTTCCTGGCCGGCCCGGTCGCCGACCTGAACCGACCGGGGCGGGTGCTGCTGGTGGCCGGCTACCCGGTCCTGCTCACCGCGCTGGTGCTGGCGCTCAGCGTCGCCGTCCACCGCGGACTCGCGGCGGCCGGCGCGCGCTGGCTGTTCGACCTGCCGGGCCGCGCCGGCACCGACCACAACCGAGAAGGAGAGACCATGTCCCGCAACCACGCCCCGGTCCTGCCGGACCGGGCCCGCGTCGAGGAGGCCGCCTGGTGGCTGTCCGGCCGGGTGGTGCGTACCCCCGTGCTGAACTGCCCGGCGATCGACGAGCTGGCCGGTGCCCGGATCCTGCTCAAGGCGGAGAACCTCCAGGCCGGCGGCTCGTACAAGATGCGCGGCGCGATGCTGGCGGTGGGCCGGCTCGCCGCGGCCGGCCACACCGGGGTGGTCGCGCAGAGCACCGGCAACCACGCGGTGGCGGTGGCGCTGGCGGCCCGCCGGCACGGGCTGGCCGCGACCGTGGTGCTGCCGGTCGACGCCGCGCCGGTCAAGGTGGCCCGGGCGCGGGCCGCGGGGGCGCGGGTGGTCCTCGCCGGCAGCACCGTCGAGGAGCGGCTGGCGGCCGCCCGCCAACTCGCCGCCGCCGACGGTCACCCCCTGGTCGACGCGTACGACCACCCGGACGTGGTGGCCGGGCAGGGCAGCGCCAGCCTGGAGCTGATCGAGGAGGCGGAGCGCGCCGGCACCCCGCTGGACGCGCTGGTGGGGCCGGTGGGCGGGGGCGGCGGCGGGGCGGGCGCCTGCCTGGCCGCCGCCGGCACACCGATCGAGGGGTACGGCGTCGAGCCGGTCGGCTGCGACTCGCTGGCCCGCAGCCTCGCCGCCGGCCGGCCGACCCCGGTCGTCCCGGCGCCCACCATCGCCGACGGGCTGCGGCCGGGCTGCGTCGGCGACCTGCCGTTCGCGGTGGCGCGGGACGCCGTCCGGGGCGTCGTCCGGGTCGACGACGACGCGATCGCCGAGGCGTTCCGGCTGCTCCTGCTGGAGCTGAAGGTGCTCGTCGAGCCGTCCGGGGCGGCCGGGCTGGCCGGCGCGCTGCGGCTGACCGCCGGGCCGGACGGTCCCGACGGCGCGCTGCGGCTGGCGGCCGGGCCGGGCGGCCCCGACGGCGGGCTGCGGCCGGGCGAGCCCGACGGCGGGCGGCGGGGGCGGTACCGGACGGTCGGCGTGGTGCTGACCGGCGGCAATGTCGAGGCGGAACTGGTCGCCCGGTTGGCGGCCGGACCCGTCGCCGACCTGGCTCGGATGGAAGGGGTGGCGGCGTGAGCGCTGCGGTTCGGATCGGAGTTCTGTTCGGTGGCCCGTCGGCGGAGCACGAGGTCTCCTGCGCCTCCGGGCTCGGCGTGGCCCGGGCCCTGGTCGAGCGGGGCCACCAGGTGGTGGCGCTCGGGATCACCCGCGCCGGCGGGCTGCGGCTGGTGCCGGAGACGGTGCTGGCCGAGCACTGCGCCAGCGTGGGCGCCGGTCGGGCCATCGACGACCGGCTGCCGATGACCGGCCCGGCCGTGGAGCTGCGGGCCGGCGCGCGTGCCGGCACGGTGGCGGTCACCGCGGCCGACGCGCCCGGGACGGTGCACGCCGAGCTGGACGTGGTCTTCCCGGTGCTGCACGGGCCGTACGGCGAGGACGGCGTGATCCAGGGGCTGCTCGAATCGCTCGGGGTGCCGTACGTCGGGTGCGGCATCCTCGCCTCCGCCGTCGGGATGGACAAGGTGGCGATGAAGCGGGCGCTGCGGGCCGAGGGGGTGCCGACCACCCCGCACGTCTGGTTCGACGAGCCGACCTGGCGGGCCGCGGAGGACCCGGAGAAGCTGGTCGTCGGGCTGCGCCGGCCGCTGTTCGTCAAGCCGGCCCGGATGGGCTCCTCCATCGGGATCTCCCGGGTGGCCGAGGGTGACGACCTGGCGGCGGCGGTCGAGGAGGCGTTCCGGCACGACCACGTGGTGCTGGTCGAGCAGGGCGTGACCGGCCGGGAGCTGGAGTGCGGCGTGCTCGGCGGCTGGCGGCCGGAGGCGTCGGCGGTCGGCGAGGTCCGGGTCGCGGGCGGCTGGTTCGACTACCGGCAGAAGTACTTCGGCGACGCGGATCCGATGATCGTCCCGGCGCCGCTGCCCGACGAGGTCACCGAGCGGATCCGGGAGCTGTCCGTCCGGGCGTTCACGGCGATCGGCGGCTGGGGGCTGGCCCGGGTCGACTTCCTCTACGACGAGACGACCGGTGACCTGTTCGTCAACGAGCTGAACACCCTGCCCGGCTTCACCGCGCACTCGATGTACCCGAAGGTGTGGGCCGAGTCCGGCGTCGACTACCCCGAGGTGGTGGACCGGCTGGTCGCGCTCGCGTTCACGCGCCACGCGGCCCGGCCGGGTGGTGCGGCATGATCCTGCTGTCCGATCCCCGGGTCGCGGCGGTGTCCAGCCGGGACGACGGCGATCCGCTGGTCGACCTGCGGGACTTGTCCGAGCTGCGGTTGGACACCCGGGCCGCCGACCCCGCCGGGGCGTACGCCCGGGTGCGGCGCGGGGTCGCGGACCGGTTGCTGGCCGCGCAGCGGGCGCTGCCGGCCGGCCTGCGCCTGCTGGTCGTCGAGGGGTACCGGCCGTACCGGGCGCAGCTCGACATCTTCACCGGCTACCGGGACGAGTTGCGCCGGCGCTACCCGGACTGGTCGGCGGAGCGGCTGCACCGGGAGACCACGAAGTTCGTCTCGCCGGTCGAGGTGGCGCCGCACAGCACCGGCGGCGCGGTCGATCTCACCCTCTGTGACGCCGACGGGGTCGAGTTGGAGATGGGCACCGCCATCGACGCCACCCCCGAGGACAGCGCCGACGCCTGTTTCACGGCGGCCCGGCACATCCCGGTGAGCGCCTGGCGGAACCGGCAGGTCCTGGTGGCCGCGCTCAGCGGGGCCGGGCTGGTGAACTACCCGACCGAGTGGTGGCACTGGTCCTACGGCGACCGGTACTGGGCGCTGCTCACCGGAGCGCCGCACACCCGTTACGGTCCGTTGTGATCTGCCGTCCCGGCTGAACGGTCCGGCCCTCCCGTCCGTACCAGGCGTCGTACGAGACCACCGGACGACGGGAGAGACAACGTGAAGGTGCAGCGCAAGCACGTGCTGGCGGCGACCGTGGCACTGGCCGCCTCGGCGGTCGTCGCGGTGGGCACGGGGATGGGGTTCGCGGAGACCGCCCCGGCCGGGCAGTCGGCCTGTGCGGGGTCGGTGACCTTCTCGGCGGAGGGCGGGGCGCCGGCGGCGACCAGCGACCGGTTCCCGGTGGGCACCCGGCTGCGGGTGACCAACCTGGACAACGGGAAGGTGGCCACGGTGACGGTGGCCGGCCCGTCGGGCAGTTGCGTGCTGCTCAACGCGGCGGCCATGGACCTGGTGCGGGAGCCGGGCAAGAACGTGATCCGCCGCAACCTGGTCGAGCGCCTCGACGGCGGCGCCCCGGCGACCGGTGCGGCCCGGCCCGGCGGCGGTGCCCCGGCCGGCGAGGCCCGACCGGGCAACGCGCAGCCCGGCGGGGCCCCCGCCGTCAGCGTCTGCACCGGGGCGATCACCTTCTCCGCCGAGGGCGGGGCCCCGGCGGCCACCAGCGGGCAGTTCCCGGTGGGCACCCGGCTGCGGGTGACCAACCTGGACAACGGCAGGGCGGCGACCGTGACGGTCACCGGCCCGTCCGGGAGTTGCGTGCTGCTCAACGCGGCGGCCATGGACCTGATCCGGGAGCCGGGCAAGAACCTGGTCCGCCGCAACGTGGTGGAGCTGCTGCGCTGACCTGAGCCGGCAGGGTGGGTGGCGGCCCACCCACCCTGCCGGAAAGCTCAGGCGATCCGGCGGAGCCGGCGTACGGCGAGGTAGAGCAACAGGGCGGCGAGGGCCACGAAGATCCCGGTCTCGATCCACTGGAACAGCCAGAACCGGTCCGCCGGCTGGTACAGCTCCCAGTTGTAGGCGCCCGGCTGGACGCCGAGTTCCTCCCCGCATCGGTGGCCGTCCGGGCCCTTGCCGCCCGGCGGGCACATGATGCGGGTGTCGGCCGCCACCATCTTCCCGTCGGGGTTGCGCACCCCGCTGGCCAGGACCCAGTTGCCCCGAGGCTCCTGCAGCGGTTCGGCTCCCTCGATCGGGAAGGTGCGGGTGCGGGCGGCCTGGTAGTGGGGTCTGGCCAGGATCGCCACCGCCGCACGGACCCCGATGAACGCGGCCAGGGTGACGCCCATCGCGGGCAGCATCCGGCGCCAGAGGGTGCCGGCGAAGATGCCGAGCGCCACCGCGAAGAGGGTGTAGCCGATCGGGGCGATGCCCTGCAGGTCGAAGACGATGAAGCCGAGGCGGCCCTCGTGCGCGGCCTGGGTCAGCGGGCTGACCCACCAGGCCATGCCCAGTCCGTAGCCGATGGCCAGGGTCACCGTGACGACGACGACCAGGCCGAACTTCACCAGGGCCCACCGGGTCCGGCCGACGCCCTGCGTCCAGGCGAACCGGTGCGTGCCGTGCTCCACCTCCCGGGCCACCAGCGGGGCGCCCCAGAACAGGCCGACGAGCACCGGCAGGACGACGAGCAGGACCGCCACCAGGTTCAAGCTCTGGTACCGGTTGGTGAACTGGCGGAACGCCGACTCGCAGCCGTTCGCCGTGACCGGGTCGGGCTGCGAGCGCGCCAGCTGGCTGACGCAGTCCGGCAGCCCGAGCTCGGTGAAGCTGTGCCGCATCGACAGGCCGATCGGGAGCATCAGGGCCACCAGCGCGGCGAAGCCGAGGAGGGTGAAGAGCAGCTGCTTGCGGTGCTGCCGCCAGGCAAGCCAGATCATGCCGGCACCTCCCAGGCCGCGTGGCTCGTGGTCGTCTCGCCCTCGGCGAGGTACGCCAGCACGAGGTCTTCCAGCGTCACGTCGTGCACGGTCCACTCCGGAGCGAGGATGTCGCCGCTCGTGCGGACGAGCAGCGTCGACTGCCGGGCGGTGTGACTCGCCCGGACCACGGCGTCGACCCCGTCGATCGGTTCGCCGCCGTGCCGGGGCCCGACCAGCTGCCGGTGTGTGGCGACCAGGTCGTCGACCGCGCCCACCAGGTGCACCCGGGCGGCCTGCAGCACGACCAGGTAGTCGCAGACCCGTTCCAGGTCGGCCAGCAGGTGTGAGGAGAGCAGCACGGTGGTCTCGGACTCGGCGACGCTGCCCATCAGCGACTGCAGGAACTCCCGGCGGGCCAGTGGATCGAGGCTGGCGACCGGCTCGTCGAGGAGCAGCAGCCGGGGTCGCTTCGCGAGTGCGAGCGCCAGCGCGACCTGCGCCCGCTGGCCGCCGGACAGCTTGCCGACGGGCAGCTTCGGCGGGATGCCGAGCTGGGCCAGCCGGTTGCGGGCCAGTGCCCCGTCCCAGCGTTTGTTCATCCGGCGGCCCGCCTCCACCAGCTCGGCCGCGGTGAAGTCCCGGTAGAGCGGGGTGTCCTGGGCGACGAAGCCGATCTCGGGCAGCACCGACGGGTTGGCGTACGGCGCTTCGCCGAAGATCCGCACCGCGCCGGCGTCCGGCCGCAGCAGGCCGACCGCGAGGTGCAGCAGGGTGCTCTTGCCAGCACCGTTGGGGCCGACGAGGGCGGCGATCCGCCCGGCGGGCAGGCGCAGCGAGCAGTCCCGCAGCGCCCAGGTTCTTCCGTAGCGTTTGCCGAGCTGCTCGGCCTCCAGCGCGATCTCCATCAGCTGTTCTCTCATCCTGCTGAGGCGGGTTCGGCGCGCGACGACTCGGCGGCGAGCGCGGCCCGCATGGTGGTCTCGACCAGGGCGGTGACGTCTTCCGGGGTGAGCCCTGCGGCGCGGGCGCGGTGCAGCCAGCCGACCAGCTCCTCGCGGAGCTCGGCCTGATCGGCCAGTGACGAGCCGGCGACGGTGCTGCGGACGAAGGTGCCCACGCCGGGGCGGCCCTCGACCAGACCTTCGATCTCCAGCTCGCGGTACGCCTTCAGCACCGTGTTCGGGTTGATGGCCAGCGACTGCGCGACGTCGCGGACCTTCGGCAGCTGGTCGCCGGCCGTCAGCAGCCCCACCCGCAGGGCCTGTTTGACCTGCTGGATCAGCTGCACATAGGTGTTCACCTTGGACCGGCCGTCCAGAACGAACTCGATCACGCGACGCCCTTCTATTGTCCTACGACAGTAAGACTATAGGACAGGAATCGCCGTTGTGGGGTCCCTCGACGGGAGTGTCGGAGGCGGGGCCTAACGTGCCGGGCGTGGGCATCCGGACCGAATACTTCGCGGCCACTCCGCAGCGGGCGCGGGTTGCCGCCGCGACCGGGCCCTGCGACGAGCTGGATCCGTTGCGCTGCAAGAACGTCGAGCCGTTCGTGCTGGGCGGCGCGCTGTGGGAGGTGATCCGCGCCGGGCGGCTCGGGTCGCCGCGCGCCGGGCTGCACGCCGGCGGGGAGCGGGTCGACGGCCACGACGACGAGGGGCCGTACCTGATCCGGCTGGTGCCGGACTTCGTGGCCGAGCTGGCGGCGCTGCCGGACGAGCGCCTGCGGCCGGTCGCGGCCGAGTGGCGCACCGCCGAGGAGTGGCTGGGCTCGCCGGACACCGAGCTGCTCACCGAGCTGGTCACCGGGCTGCGCCGGGTGGCCCGGGCGGCGGGCGCGGAGGAACTCGACGGCTACTGCTGGATGTGCCTCTAGGCCGGAGAAGGGTGGAACACCACGGGCGGCACCTGGGGGGGGTCGACGCCCGTGGTGTCCCACGATCGGGGCTGACCTCGGTCAGCCGAAGGCGGCGTCCAGGATGTCCAGGCCGCGGGCCAGCTCGTCGTCGGAGATGACGAGCGGAGGCAGGAAGCGCAGCACGTTTCCGTAGGTGCCGCAGGTGAGGGTGAGCAGCCCGGCCGCGTGGCAGGCCGCCGAGACCGCCGCCGTGGCGGCCGGGTCCGGGGTCAGCGTGCCGGGCTGGACGATCTCCATGGCGAGCATCGCGCCACGGCCGCGCACCTCCGCGACGCGCGGATCGCGGGCGGCGATCGCGGACAGCCGCTCGGTCATGACCGTGCCGATCCGCCGGGCGGCGGCGGCCAGGTCCAGCTCGTGCATGGTCTCGATGGCCGCCAGGGCGGCCGCGCAGGCGATGGGGTTGCCGCCGTACGTCCCGCCGAGGCCGCCGACGTGCACCGCGTCCATCAGCTCGGCCCGTCCGGTGACCGCGGCGAGCGGCAGCCCGCCGGCGATGCCCTTGGCCAGGGTGACCAGGTCCGGCTCGACACCCTCGTGCTGGCAGGCGAACCAGTCGCCGGTCCGGCAGAACCCGGTCTGGATCTCGTCGGCGACGAACACCACCCCGGCCGCGGTCGCCCACTCACGCAGCGCCGGCAGGAACCCCTCGGCCGGCACCACGAAACCGCCCTCGCCCTGGATCGGCTCGATCAGCAGCGCCGCCACGTTCTCCGCGCCGACCTGCTTCTCCACCATCTCGATCGCCCGCGCCGCGGCGGTCGCCCCGTCGAGGCCGCCGTCGCGCAGCGGGTAGGACATCGGCACCCGGTAGACCTCTCCGGCGAACGGCCCGAACCGGTGCTTGTACGGCATGTTCTTCGCGGTCAGCGCCATGGTCAGGTTGGTCCGGCCGTGGTACGCGTGGTCGAAGACCACCAGGGCCGGCCGCCCGGTGGCGTGCCGAGCGATCTTCACGGCGTTCTCCACCGCCTCGGCGCCCGAGTTGAACAGCGCCGAGCGCTTCTCGAAGTCGCCGGGGGTCAGCGCGTTGAGCTGCTCGCAGACCGCCACGTACGACTCGTAGGGCGCGACCATGAAGCAGGTGTGGGTGAAGCGCTCGACCTGCGCGCGCACCGCCTCGACCACCCTCGGCGCGGAGTTGCCCACGTTGGCGACCGCGATGCCGGCCGCGAAGTCGATCCACTCCCGCCCTTCGACGTCGGTGATCGTCCCGCCGCCCGCGCGGTCTACGTAGGAGGTGATCGTGCTGCCGACGCCCCGGGCGACGGCCGCCCCGCGGCGCTTGTGCAGTTCCTCGCTCGACGCCATGGCTCAGCCCTCGATGTTGTGCATGACGTGCTTGATCCGGGTGTAGTCCTCCAGGCTGTAGACCGAGAGGTCCTTGCCGTGCCCGGAGTGCTTGAAGCCGCCGTGCGGCATCTCCGAGACGAACGGGATGTGCGTGTTGACCCACACGCAGCCGAAGTCCAGCCGGCGGGTCATCCGCATGGCCCGGCCGTGGTCCTTCGTCCACACCGACGCGGAGAGGCCGTAGTCCACGCCGTTGGCCCAGCGCACCGCCTCGTCCTCGTCGGAGAAACGCTGCACGGTGATGACCGGGCCGAACACCTCGTCCTGGATGATCTCGTCGGCCTGCCGGACGCCAGAGACCACCGTCGGGGCGTAGAAGTAGCCACGGTCGCCGACCTGCGAGCCGCCGGTGTCGACCTTCGCGTGGTCCGGCAGCCGGTCCACGAAGCCCCGCACCCGGGCGAGCTGGTTGGCGTTGTTCAGCGGGCCGTAGAGCACGTCCTCGTCGTCCGGCGCGCCGGTCTTCGTGTTGCGGGCCTGCTCGGCGAGGGCGGCCACGAAGTCGTCGTGGATGCCCGGGCCGGCGAGCACCCGGGTGGCGGCGGTGCAGTCCTGGCCGGCGTTGAAGTAGCCGCCCACCGCGATCGCCTCGGCCGCCGCCTCGATGTCGGCGTCGTCGAAGATCACGACGGGGGCCTTGCCGCCCAGCTCCAGGTGGGTCCGCTTGAGGTCCGGCGCGGCCGCGGAGGCCACCTCCATGCCTGCGCGGGTCGAGCCCGTGATGGACACCAGCTGCGGGGTCGGGTGGGCGACGAGGGCGCGACCGGTGTCCCGGTTACCGCAGACGACGTTGAACACGCCCGGCGGGAAGAACTCCGAGGCGATCTCGGCCAGCAGCAACGTCGACACCGGCGTGGTGTCGGAGGGCTTCAGGACCACCGTGTTGCCGGCCGCCAGGGCCGGGGCGATCTTCCAGACCGCCATCATGAGCGGGTAGTTCCAGGGCGTCACCTGGGCGCAGACGCCGATCGGCTCGCGCCGCACGTACGAGGTGTGCCCGGCCATGTACTCGCCGGCCGACCGCCCCTCCAGCAGCCGGGCGGCGCCGGCGAAGAACCGGAACTGGTCCACCGCCGGCGGCAGCTCCTCGTCTGCGGTGAGCTGCCGGGGCTTGCCGGTGTTGCGGACCTCGGCGTCGACAAGCTCGGCCGCCCGGGCCTCCACCGCGTCGGCGAGCTTGAGCAGTGCCTTCTGCCGCTCGCCCGGGGTGGCGTCCCGCCAGGTCTCGAACGCGGCGGAGGCCGCCTTCATCGCCGCGTCCACGTCCGCCGCCCCGGAGACCGGCGCCTGGGCGAAGACCTCGCCGGTGCACGGGTCGATCAGGTCGGCGTACCCGCCGTCCACCGGGTCGACGTAGTCGCCGTTGACGAAGTTGCGCAGCTGCTGCTGATCGCTCATCAGAAGTCTCCGAGGGGTGGCCGGGGGGAAGGTCAGCGGAGGTTATCGCAATCTGACTGCCATCTTGGCTACTGAATCCGAGGCAGACAAGGGTTTGGGCAACTGTTTCCGCGCGGGCTTAGGTGGTCTACGCTGCCGAGCGTGGAGCCGAGAGCCTTCTATGTCGCCGGCCACCCCGCCCACGGCGAGGGTGAGCTGACCGTCACCCACCCGTACGACGGCCGGACGGTGGGGCGTACCACCCTCGCCACGCCCGACCAGGTCGAAGCCGCCGTCGCGGCAGCCGCCGAGGTGGCCGCAGCAGCCGCGGCCCTGCCCGCGCACGCCCGCGCAGCCGCCCTCGACCACGTCTCCCGCCGGCTGGCCGAACGGGCCGACGAGGTCGCCGCGCTCATCACCTCCGAGAACGGCAAGCCGGTGAAGTGGGCGAAGGCCGAGGTGGGCCG
The DNA here is from genome assembly GCF_053890995.1 of Micromonospora sp. I033. NCBI lineage: Bacteria > Bacillati > Actinomycetota > Actinomycetes > Micromonosporales > Micromonosporaceae > Micromonospora > Micromonospora sp. I033. The sequence goes on from NZ_JBSSLX010000070.1 coordinate 17,052, forward strand.
CGCGGTCTCCACCTTCCGCTGGGCCGCCGAGGAGGCCCGGCGCTTCTCCGGTGAGCTGCAACGCCTCGACACCGACCCGGCGGCCACCGGCCGGATCGCGCTGGTCCGGCGGGTGCCCCGAGGTCCCGTCCTGGGGATCGCGCCGTTCAACTTCCCGCTGAACCTGGTCGCGCACAAGGTCGCCCCGGCCATCGCCGTCGGCGCGCCCATCGTGGTCAAGCCGGCCCCGGCCACCCCGCTCTCCGCGCTGCTGCTCGGCGAGATCCTGGCCGAGACCGACCTGCCCGAGGGGATGTTCTCGGTGCTGCCGCTGCCCAACGAGCGCGCCGCCGAACTGGTCGCCGACCCCCGGCTGCCGGTGGTGTCGTTCACCGGCTCCGGGCCGGTCGGCGCGGCCATCCGCCGGGCCGCCCCGGACAAGCACGTCACCCTGGAACTCGGCGGCAACGCGGCGGCGGTGATCTGCGAGGACTGGTCGTCGGACGGTGACCTGACCTTCGCCGCGCACCGGATCGCCACTTTCTCCAACTACCAGGCCGGGCAGTCCTGCATCGCGGTGCAACGGGTCTACGTGCACGAATGGCTCTACGACGGCTTCCTGCCCCGGCTCATCGCGGCCGTCGAGGAGTTGCGCACCGGCGACCCGGCCTCCGAGCTGACCGACGTGGGGCCGCTGGTCTCCGTCGAGGCGGCGGAACGCGTCGAGGCGTGGGTCGACGAGGCGGTCGCCGCCGGGGCCACCATCGAGGTCGGCGGGCGGCGGGACGGCGCCACCTACCCGCCGACCGTGCTCAGCGGGGTGCCGTCGTCGGCCAAGGTCTGCACCGAGGAGGTGTTCGGGCCGGTGCTGGTGGTCGCCCCCGTCACCGACGCCCCGGCCGCGTTCGCCGCGGTCAACGACTCCGCGTACGGGTTGCAGGCCGGCGTGTTCACCCACAACCTGCAGACCGCCTTCCTCGCGGCCCGGACGCTGGAGGTCGGCGGGGTGATCGTCGGGGACGTGCCGTCCTACCGGGCCGACCAGATGCCGTACGGCGGGGTGAAGGGCTCGGGCGTGGGGCGGGAAGGGCTGCGCAGCGCCATGGACGACTACACCGAGCCGCGCGTCATGGTGCTGACCGGGGTGAAGCTGTAGCGCCGCTCACCAGGTGCCGTCGTCGCGGACGCGGGCGGGGGCGCGGCCGAGCAGCAGGGTCGTGAGGGCGGCGTCGATGTCGGCACCCAGGAACCACTCGCCGGCCTGATCGAGCGCGAAGATCCGGCCCTGCTCGTCGACGGCGATGATGGTCTCCTGGCGCTCGGAGCCCAGCGGGAAGAGCCGGACTCCCAGAACGGCGCCGAAATCCGCGAGGGTGTCGGCGGTGTGGGCGCCGCGCAGCGGATTCGTGGTGAATCGGCTGATCCACACGTCCTGACCTGGGCCCCGCCTGCGGCTGAGGAGTGCGGGAAAGGCGGTGAGCGCCTGTTCGGCGGCTGGGAACTCCTCGTGCCGATGGCGCCGTCCGGCGATCTCGCGCGTTTCGGCGATCGCGCCCATCGCGAGTGCCTCGTTGAACATGCTGATCTGCCAGCCCGCGTCCATGAGTGCGTGCGCGACCACATCCGGGAATCGGCTGGGCTGGACGACCTGCCGCGGCTCCGGACGCCACTCTTCGGTGTAGGCAAGGTCGGACCATGGGAGCGCGTTGAAGCGCACCAGGAAGTTGATGCAGGAGTCGCAGGGAAGCTCCGCCGGCCCACCTGCGGGATCTCCTGGTTCCCGGATCCGGAAGACCTCCAACCGCGCGGTGCCGAGGAGCGTCCGGACCTCCTCGAACGTCAGCGGCGGATGGTTCTCGACGGCGCGCCGGTGGTCCTCGTCGTGCAGCACGTCGGAGACGACGATCATTTCGGCGTGCCGCTCGCCGCCCCGAACCAGGTGACCGGGAGGCAGCTCGTCCAGATAGGACCGGACCAGCGGATGGTGGTGCAGCTCGACGTCGCCCTTGGCGCCCTGTGCGACGTGCAGGCGACCGTCGAGGGTGAGGTGCGCCGCGGCGCCGGGCGTGGGTAGCCGGGTGAGTTCCCGCAGCAGTTGGCCGGCGGGGTCGACGGTGCGCGGCGCGCGGGGCGCGGCCGGCCGGCCCTGCCGGAACAGTTCCTCGACGGCGGCCGTCGGCACCCGCGGCCAGGTCGACACCTCGCCGGTCTCCTTGTCGATGACCGTGGTCGGCAGGTCGCCGGGGAGGGCGCGGGCATCGGGGGACACAGTGGACGTGACCAGGTAGCCCAGCTCGAACTCCTCGACCACCGGAGCGCAGGGAAATCCCAGGCGCTCGGAGTCCCGCCGAGCCCAGACGGCGGCGAGTTGCTCGGCCTGCTGTCGTTCGATCACAGGCTGAAGTTACCGGACCCCACGGATTCCGTGGCGCCCGGTATGGTCGGCCCTACTGACGGTGACGGGAGGGTGGCGGTGGCTGAGAGCGCGGACCGGGACGCGAACCGCGCGCTGCGTGCGCGGTTCGACGAGGTGTACGGCCAGTACCAGCGACTTCGGTCCGGTTTGGACGAACTGCAGACCAGGCTCGCGGAGCTGCGGGTGACCGAGCGCTCCGACGACGGCCAGGTGACTGCCGTCGTCGGTGCCCGCGGCGAGCTGATCAGCGTCGAGGTGGCTCCCTCGGTGTTCCACGACCGGGACGCCAGGGCCCTGAGCCGGAAGATCACCGACACCATGCTGCGAGCCTCCCGCGCCGCCGTCACCGCCACCCGCGAGCTCGTCGCCGGCTACCTGCCGCCGGGCTCACCGTCGATGGAGTTCCTGCGTACGCACGACTTCGGCGCCCTGTTGGGCCGGGCGGACGCCGTCCTGTCGCGCGGAGAGTGACGGCGGTGGCCGACGGACAGATCTGGCTGGACCCGGAGCGGGCGCGGCGCGGCGGCGCCGACCTGGCCCTGGCCGGCGAGGCGGTCACCACCTCCCGACGAGAGGCGGGCGACCCGATCGCGGCGGCGAGCGCCCAGCGGCCGTGGGGGCGGGACGACATCGGCGCCGCCTTCGACAAGCACTACCAGGGCTACGCGGAGACCCTGCTGCGGGCCTGGGAGATCCTCGGCCGCTCGCTCGAAGGGCTGGGCACCGATGTGGTGCGTTCCGTCGTCGCCACCGTGGAGACCGACCTGACAAACGCCCGCCAGCTCGACGAGATCCCGCACCAGCAGCACAACCCGCACCGGCCCTGGCGCTGACCACCGGAGGATCCGCGCGTGAGCATGCTGCCCAGCCCGATCCCACATCCGCTCGACTACTGCCCATGGGACGTGCCCGGGTGGATCTACGAGGCGCTGGACTGGGTCGTCGGCGTCGAGTGGCCGGAGGGCGACGAGCGCGCCGTCTGGGACCTGGCCGACCAGTGGTACGGCGTCGCCGACGTCCTGGCCGGCCCGCAGAACGACGCCACCACCGCGGCCGGCGAGGTCCGCAGCGGCTACGGCGGCGTCGGGCTGGTGGCCCAGGCGTTCGACGTCGCCTGGGGCAAGGTCGCCGAGGGCGAGGATGCGCCGCTGCACGTCCTGGTCGCGGCCACCGGCGAACTGGGCAGGCTCGTCGACTCGTGCGGCTGCGACATCGAGGGCGCCAAGCTGGAGGCCTGGATCGAGCTGGGCATCCTGGTCGTGGAGCTGCTCTCGCTCGCGGTGGCCACCGTGCTCACCATGGGCGCGGCCTCACCGGCGGCCGCCGCCGCGATCACGGCCAGCCGGGTCGCCGTGCAGCAGATCTTCAAGCGGCTGGTGGCCCAGTTGGCCCGCAAGGCCGTCAAGGAGGGGCTGAAGGAGGCCGGCGAACGAGCCGCCAAGGAGGTTGTCAAGAGCGGCGCCCGCGGGCTCGGCCGCCGGGCCGTGCTCGCCGGACTGGTCGAGGCGGGGCAGGAGGCGGGCACCAGCCTGGCGACCCAGGCGTACCAGAACTCCACCGGCCGCCGGGACGGCCTGGACCTGACCGACGTAGGCACGTCGGGGCTCGGGGGCTTCGCCGGCGGCGCGGCGGCGCCGCTGGCCGGCCTCGGGCGGCACGCGCACGGGCGGTTCGCGCAGGTCGGTGAGCGCTTCGGGCGGGAAATGGCCGGCGAGACCCTGGCCGAGAGCGCGGCGGGGCTCACCACCGGCCAGGATCTGTCGCTGGAGGACCTGGCCCGGGCGGCGGCCTCCGGCGCCAGCGGCTCCGCCACGGGGCAGGCCGACAGTGCTTTGCGCCACCGGCTCGACGAGAAGCTGGCCGGTCTTCCCACAGAGCCGGTGGACCTGGGGCTCCCGCGATCCGACGTAGCCGCCGGCGTCATCCCAGCTCAGCGCATGCCCGACCCGGCCGAGCAGGTCGGGGGTCCCGCCACCGGACCGCTGCTTCACCCCGGCCCTGCGGACCCACGCTCGGCGTTGAGCCTCTCGTCATCGCTCGCTGGCGACGGGCAGGCTCCGGCGCGCCTGGCGTCCGTCGAGGTGGAGCATGCGGCGGCGGAGGGCGGTGCTCCGCCGCTTCACCCGCTGGACGCCGAGGTGACGACGAGCCCTCCGCGCACGGAGTTGACGACCAGCGCAGCGCGGGCGGACGCCACGGCAAGCCCGACGCTCTCGTCCGTGACCGTCGAGGCGCCGGTTGCGGGTGCCTCCGTTCCCGAGACCGCAGAGCTGAAGTCCGGTCCGGTCAAGGCACCCATGCCGCCCGACGTCGGTGCGTCGAACCAGATGGCGTCGGTGCAGGCGGCGGCCGCGCCGACCGTGGTCGGCCCGCCTGCGACCCTTGCCCCACAGTCGCCGGGGCCGGTGTCGGTGCCACCGAACCACACGCCGTCGGGCACCGCGACCGGACAGGCCGGGTCGCTGGCCGCGCCGCGAGCGCGTCCGCACACCGTGCCGGCCGCCGGTCCGGGGGCACCGGTCAACGGCCCGGATTCCGGGCCCGCTCCGAATCCCCGATTTCCGCTGCTGCAAGCGCTGAACCCGCAGCGCGCGGCGTCGGCGCCCCCCGGCCCCTTCGATCCTTTGCCGCCTCGTGGCATGACGTCTCGGGAACGGGCCGCGCGACTCGCAGCCGACCGGGAGGCCCTTGACCGACGCCGCTACCAGGGCTACCTCCAATCGCAGCGGAAGCTGTACGAGGAGAACCGACGGCAGGCCCAGACAAGGGAGCTGCGCGACGTTGCTGAGCAGCACTATGAGGCCGCGCGCTGGCTTCTCAAGCGGGCGCACGAGCTGCGCGAGGCGGGGCGGCAGCACCTCGCCGACCAGCACGTGCGCGAGGGCCGGCTGAGGGAGCGCCTCCACTATCGAGCCGTCGACGCGGCGGAGGCAGTGCGCGCCGGCGAGTTGCTGCCCGCCGACGTGATGGTCGAGGACGACCTCGACTTCTACCGGATCAACGACGACGTCGCCGACCTCGCGCCGGGCGCCGTGGAGACGGCGGACCACTCGGCGCTCACCGGTCACGGCCACCCACCGCCGATCGACCGCTCGCGCCGGTACGGCGTACGGGGCGGACTCCGGCCACCGCTCGCGCTGCACCAGACGGACCTGGAGCGGCAGATGCCGCGCAACCCCGACGGCAGCGTCGTGCGGACCGCCGATCCCCGCCGGGGCGGCTGGTTCCGGCTGGCGAACGACGGTGGACCCGCCGCGGACGCCACCCGGGGCATCAACTGCCTGGACTGCACCTTGTCTCTCTTCGAGACTTGGATGCACGGGCGGCCCCGGGTCTCCGCGCCGCGTACCTTCGACGGCTACCTGCTGGGAGACGTCCACCGGCCGGTGGACGGCGAGGCGGACGGGCCTCGCCGGGTCGAGGAGACCACGGGCGGCCGGTTCCAGAACCTGTGCGCGGCTGCCCTGCCGGGCGCCCCCGATCACGAGATGCGCGAGGTGATCGAGGACGGCTACCGCGACCTGCACACGCAGCTGGCGGCGGGGGGCCACGGCAGCTACGCCTTCCTCATCACCAGCATGCAGGGCGGCGGCTCACACGCGTGGGTGGCGCTGAACCAGCACGGCACGGTGCTGTACCTCGACCCGCAGATGGGCCGGGTGAGCAAGCATCCGCTCTACCCCCACAGCGGTGTCCCGAGTCCCCACAACACCGTTGGTATCGACGCGCTGGTGCTCGGCCCCGACGGTCACCCGATGCCGCTCGCCGGCCGGCCGCCGGGTGACTACAACGTCCTGCCCGATCCGGTGGAACGACCGGCGCCGCCCCGGCCGCTCGATCCGCCGCCGCCACCCGACGACGGGGATGCTCCGGACTTCAACCACGTCCACCTTCTCGGCGAATCCACCACCTTCCACCGGCCGGACGGCACCTCGTTCCCCGGCAGCGCGCCGGACGCCGAGCCGGAGGCGGTCCAGCTGCGGAACGCGCACCGCGACGCGCACGCCGAGCGCATCGCCGCCGGGTTGTACGTCCGGGACGCGCTGGCCGCGAGCGGCAGCCTGGACGAGGTCTTCGCCGCCGGGGTGACGCCGGTCGAGCTGGCGCAACACGCCGACGGGCCGACGCTGCAACGGCTGGTCCCCGAGTTGGATGCGGCGGCGGCCGGCGACCTGACGCGGCTGCTCGCCGACCCGCGCGTCAGGCAGATGCTCGACCAGACGTGGGAGGCGCCGCCGCGACGCGAGGAGTTGCTTGCCGAGACCCTGGTACGGCAGCTCGCTCAGCGCCCCGACCTGGTCCGCATGATCCTGTCGACCCCGGAACTCGCCAACTCCCTGATCGCCCGCCCGGTGACCCTCCACCACCTGGCCAGCCACCAAGAGGCGATTGACGTGCTGCGCGGAGTCCTGGTTGACATTGCCGCACAAGGGCCCAGGGCTGTCATCATGCCGGAGCCGGCGGAGCCGATACCGACACCCGTCAGCGAGCAGCAACGCCAAATCACCGCTGCGATCGCTTCCCGTGGGCAATCGAAGGTTCAGCTGGGATTCGACAACTCTCGGCGTGATGACGAGACCTATCGGCTCACGTACGTCGACCAGCTCTATGTCGACGCGGCTGTGGCGCAACGGGAACTCAACGAACTCGCCATCGCCGTCGCCGGAGACCATGGGCAGCCCGGCTGGAGAACGGAGCCCAAGAGCAGGGAACGGGTGCTGGACAAGCTGGTGGAGTACGAAAACGACGCATCCCAGCTCAAGGATCTGGCTGGTGCCAAGGTGCAGTTCCACAGACTCGATGACATCTATCGTGCCCTGTCGCGACTAGCTGCCGATCCGGAGGTAGTGATCCTCCACATCAAGGACCGATTCCTCAACCCACAGCAGAGTGGGTATCGCGACGTGCTGTTGAACCTCCGCATGTCGAACGGTCACGTTGCGGAGCTTCGGCTGCAGTTGGCTTCGCTCGACGACGTTGCGGAATGGGAGCATGCCCTGTACGAGATCCGGCGCGATCTTGAAGTGATGTCCGAGTCTGGCGGCCGACCATTTACGGAAGGTGAGCGAGCCATCCGGGACGGGCTGTTACGTCGAGCACAGGACATCTACTGGCAAGCACTGAATGAGACGCTCGGGGAGGCACCACCACGATGAGCCAGAGAAGAGGTTTGGTCCTGCCCAAATTCTTCAACTACTACGAGTCCCCCCTGAAACTGGTCGAGACTACCGACGGGGGCGTTGCCGGATGGCGGTTGTCCAAGGACACAGGTGGCTGGCGCGCTGCGAACAACCTGATCGACAAGGTGCTCTTCGTTGGCGGCGACGAGGTAAACCAGATATCGCGCGAGGAGTTCGTCCAGCTCACAGAACATGACCGTGGCCTCCACCTCCGCGGTGAAGGACCCGTCTTTGCTCTCTACGAGACTGTGAGGGCCATCGAGGAGACCTTGGGCCGTGAGCGACGGTATCCGACGCTTGAGGAGCAGGCGCTGATCCGGGGAATTCGGCGGCGGACGTTCGTGATGTTCGAGGAGCAGCTTCAGCAGGCCGGCGATCCGGGCGCCGACCCCACCATCGCCACCGCCGCTTCCTGACCCCGCCCCGAAATGCTGCACAACGGTCACGCGCACCTGCTGCCCGAGCTGATCGAGGCGCCGCGTCGGCCAATGACGTGGACCGGGCCGCTGGCTACGGTGACGCGATGACAGGTACGCCACGGCAGGCCGCCACCCGGTCCGCGAGCCTCCTGGCTGGCGGCTCGAACCGTGGCCAGGGCGCCGGTCCGGCCGGCAACCACCTCGCCGAGCCGTACGACGGCCCGCTGTGATGCGCGGGGGAGTGCCGTACCGGCCGCCGGCGGACGTGGCGGCGGCGCTGCGCATCCAGGAGGAGTTGCGGTCCCAGGTCGATCTGGTCGGGCCGGGACCGACCGCACCCGCGACGGTGGCCGGGCTGGACGTCGCCTACGCGGAGAGTGGTGACCGGCTCGCGGCGGCCGTCACGGTGCTGGACGCGGCCACCCTCGCCGTGGTGGACGAGGCGGTCAGCGTGGGGCGGCCGGCGTTCGACTACGTGCCGGGGCTGTTCGCCTTCCGTGAGCTGCCGGCGTTGCTGGCGGCCCTGGAGCGGTTGACCGTCCGGCCCGACCTGCTGGTCTGCGACGGGCACGGGCTGGCGCACCCGCGCCGGTTCGGGCTGGCCTGTCATCTCGGGCTGGTGACCGGGCTGCCGGCGATCGGGGTGGGGAAGACGCCGCTGGTGGGGGTCTGGGACGAGCCGGCGGCGGAGCGGGGCGCCTGGACGCCGCTGCGCGACGGCGGTGAGGTGGTGGGCCGCGTGCTGCGGACCCGGGACGGGGTGAAGCCGGTCTTCGTCAGCGTCGGGCACCGGATGAGTCTGGACAACGCGGTCGAGCGGGTGCTGGCCTTGACGCCCCGTTACCGGCTGCCGGAGACCACCCGCACGGCCGACCGGCTTTGCCGTCGGGCCCTCGCCGCCGACCACACAGCCGCCGCACCGGTCGACAACGGCGATCCGGCCGGGAATGCATGACGGCCAGCTGCCGCACCGCGCTGGCGCCGATCCTGTCAGCGGTCGGTGTACGCCGAATGAATCTTGGACTGTTGCCGTTCGTAGCGAACGGTAAGTGTCCAAGATCTCCCACTGCGTGACCGACCAGCCGCCGCCGGCCAGCCGCCGCCGGCCAGCCGCCGCGCCGGCCAGCCGCCGCGCCGCGTGCCGCCTCACCGACATCTCCAC
>NZ_JBSSLX010000071.1:0-25667 GCF_053890995.1 Micromonospora sp. I033
CCGCCCTCGGGACGCGGCCGGCCGCGCCTGGCCTATGCTGGGAGCGCTCCCGGCCCCCAGGGCGGCCAGTCACTCCGAGGAGAACGCCCATGTCGCTACTCACCAGACGGCGCCTGCTCCGCCGTGCCGCCCTCTCCGCGACCGTCGCCGGTGCGGCGGCCCGGACCGGTCCGGCCGGCGCCGCCGCCGGGACCGCCGCGTCCGCCACCGCCGTCACCGGCTGCGACGACGAGCCCGACCCCGACGCGGACGCCGACGGCGCGCTGCGCTTCCCGCCCGGCTTCGGCTGGGGCGCGGCCACCTCGGCCTACCAGATCGAGGGCGCGGCCAAGGAGGACGGGCGGGGCGAGTCCGTCTGGGACACCTTCAGCCACACCCCGGGCCGCACCCGCAACGGCGACACCGGAGACGTGGCGGCCGACCACTACCACCGGTACGCCCAGGATCTCGACCTGATGCGCGACCTCGGGCTGCGCAGCTACCGGTTCTCCATCTCCTGGCCGCGCATCCAGGCCGACGGCTCCGGCCGGCCCAACCAGCGCGGCCTGGACTTCTACCGGCGGCTGGTGGACGGCCTGCACGAGCGGGGCATCGCGCCGATGGCCACCCTCTTCCACTGGGACCTGCCCCAGGCCCTCCAGGACGCCGGCGGCTGGGAGAACCGGGACACCGCCGAGCGCTTCGCCGACTACGCCGACGCGGTGTTCCGCGCCCTGGGCGACCGGGTGCCGGTCTGGCTGACCGTCAACGAGCCGAAGACCGTGGTCCAGAACGGCTACCTGTGGGGGCACCACGCGCCCGGCCGGCAGGACCCGGCGGCGGCGTACGTGGTCGCCCACCACCTCCAGCTCGCCCACGGTCTCGCCGTCCGCGCGCTGCGCGCCGCCGGCGTCGAGGCACGGATCGGCCCGGCGCTCAACCTGCACCCCTGCTACCCCGCCGACGGGAGCGCCGAGGCGGCCGCCGCGACCCGGCTCTACGACGGCTACGAGAACCGGCTCTACCTGGACTCGATCTTCAAGGGCGCGTACCCCGAGGACGTGCTGGCCGACCTGGGCGCGGAGAGCCGGCTGGTCCGCGGCGTGCGGGACGGCGACCTGAAGATCATCTCCAGCCCGGTCGACCTGCTGGCGGTGCAGTACTACACGCCGATCTACGTCACCGGCCAGGGCGGCACGGTCCGCCGGTGGCCGACCTCCGAGGCGGAGTGGCAGCAGATCTACCCGGAGGGGATGTACGACATCCTGACGCGGGTCACCCGGGACTACGGCCCGGTGCCGCTCACCGTCACCGAGAACGGGCTGCCCTGCCCGGACACCCTCGCCGTGGACGGCACCGTCGACGACACCGCCCGGATCGACTTCCTCCGCGACCACTTCGCCGCCGCCCACCGGGCCATCCGGGACGGGGTGCCGCTGGAGAGCTACCACGTCTGGTCGCTGCTCGACAACTTCGAGTGGGCCGAGGGGTACGAGCAGCGCTGGGGCCTGGTCTACGTGGACTACCCGACCCAGCGCCGGGTGCTCAAGCGCAGCGCCCACTGGTACCGCGACGTGATCCACCGCAACGGTCTCTAGGCGGCCCGGCCCGGCCGGCGCGAGTCCGGCCGGGCCGGGCCTCGCCCCGGCTCAGCGGGGCAGCGCCTGCTGGAGTTCCGCCCGCAGCGCGGGGGTGAGCATCTCGCCGGCCTGCTTGGCCAGCCGCGCCATCTCGTAGCCGACCACGCCGATGTCGGCGTCGGCCCCGGCCAGCGTGGCCAGGATCGAACCGTCCCGGATCTGCATGACCAGGAAGTAGCCCCGGCCCATCTCGACCACGGTCTGCTTCACGACGTCGCCGTCGAACATCTGGGCCGCGCCGGCGGTGATGCTCATCAGGCCGGAGGTCACCGCGGCGAGCTTGTCCGCGTGGTCGCGGGGCAGGTGCGCGGAGATCGCCACGAGCAGCCCGTCGGAGGAGACCACCACGGCGTGCGCCACCCCGGGCACCCGCTCCGCGAACGCGTTCACCAGCCAGCTCAGGTCCCGTGCCTCCTGGCTCAACGTCGTCACTCTCGTCGTCCTCCTTCATCACGCGGCAGGTACATCTCGGTGGTCTCCTCGGCCTCGGCCCGCCGCACCCCGCTGTAGTAGCGGGAGAGCATGCCGCCGACCGCCTCCGGGTCCGGCTCGTGGCGTGCGGACCGGGTCGGGCCGGCGGCCTGGGTGACCGCGGTGAGCTGGGCCATCGGTACGCGGACCGGCAGGCCCCGCTCGTTGGTGCCTCCGGTGACCGGCGTCGCGGCGGGCGGTGGTGTCACACCGAGCACCGCCGACGACGGGCCCTGGCGGTTGAACCAGCCACCGCCGGCCGGCACCCCGGCCGCCGGGGCGAGCACGTCCTCGGCCCGGCCCGGCACCGGGCGCGGCCCCGGCACCGCGACGCCGGGCGCGGCGGGACGGCCCGGCAGCGGTGACTCCGTCGCGGCCGGCGCCGCGCCGAGCGGGAGCCCCGTCAACGGCGACACCGGCAGCTCCGCCGGCGCCGCCAGCGGACGGCGTCCGGCCACGGGCAGCTCGGTGGTCGCCGTGGCGAGCGCGCCGGTCCCATGCCCCAGGCGGGACGCGGCGGCCACCTGGCTGGTCAGCATCCGTGGCGCGGCGGGCTGGTCCAGCCCCGACGCGGGCGCCGGGGCCAGCAGCTCGGCCGGGATGAGGACCCGGGCCACCAGGCCCCCGTGGCCGCCCCGCAGCCGCACCCGCACGCCGTGCCGCGCGCCCAGGTGGCTCACCACGAACAGGCCCATCCGCTCGGAGGCGGCCACGTCGGCCGCCGGCGGCTCGGCCAGCACCGCGTTCGCCTCGTCCAGCGCGGCCGGGCTCATCCCGAGCCCCTCGTCGACGATCTCCACGAACGCGCCCCTGCCGTCGGCCCCGGCGACGACCCGCACCACGGTGTCCGGCCGGGAGAAGGCGGTGGCGTTCTCCAGCAGCTCCGCGAAGAGGTGCACCAGGTCGCCCACCGCGTGCCCGACGACGTGCAGGTCGGACCGCGAGTCGTGGCGCACCCGCTGGTACTGCTCGATCTCGGCGCTGGCCGCCAGCAGCACCGCGCCGAGGCCGACCGGCCGGTTCCACCGCCGGCTGGACTCGGTGCCGGCGAGCACCAGCAGGCTCTCGTCGTTGCGGCGCATGCGGGCGGCGAGGTGGTCGAGCTTGAACAGGTTCTCCAGCTGGTCCGGGTCGCTCTCCTCGCGTTCCAGCTCGTCGAGGAGTTCGAGCTGCCGCTCGACCAGCACCTGGCTGCGCCGGGCCAGGTTGACGAACATGGCGTTGACGTTGCGCCGCATCATCGCCTGCTCGACAGCGACGTCGACGGCGCTGCGGTGCACCGCCACGAACGCCTCGGCCAGCTCGCCGATCTCGTCCTGCGAGTCGACCACCGCCGGCGGCACGTCGATCGCGGCCACCGGGCGGTCCACCGCGCGCAGCCGGTCCAGGGTGTGCGGCAGCTCCACCTGGGCGATCCGCAGCGCCTGGCTGCGCAGCAGCCGCATCGAGCGGGCCACCGACCGGCCGACCAGCAGCGAGACCAGCACGGCCACCAGGAGCACGCCCACGATGCCGCCGACCACCAGCAGGGTGGCCCGCAGCTGCCGGGCGCTGGCGTCGTCGGCCTGGCGTACGGCGTCGTCGAGCACCTCGTTCTCGAGCTGGCGGAGCAGCTCCTGCCGCTGCTCGCTGGCCCCCCACCACTGCGCCGCGGGCAGCAGCGCCGGCTCGGCGGCCCCGTTCGGCAGGGTCTGTTCCTCCAGCCGGGCGGCCGAGACGAACGCCGGGTCCACCGAGGTCTCGTCGTAGCGGCGGATCTGGTCGGCGGTCGCGGCGACCCGGAACGCGCCCAGCGCGGTGAGCTGCTGGGCGCGCAGGTCGGTCAGGGAGACCTGGTCGTCCACCTCGTACCGGCCGGCCCGGGCGGCGGCGTAGAGCTCGGCCCGGATCCGCGAGGACAGCTCCTTGACCCGGGAGAGCTGCACGTACCGCAGCACCGCGTTGGTCAGCGCCCGCTGGTCGTCACCGGGCGACGGCTCGGCCAGCAGGTTGAGCAGGGCGGCGATGGCGCGGTGGTAGTTGCTCAGCACGGTGTCGCTGGACAGCACCGCCGGCGCCACGGCGGCGCGGATGTAGACGACCTGGTCGTACGCCTCCAGCACCTCGGAGTAGGCCACCCGCCAGGCCGCGGCGGCGTCGGCGAGGGGCTCGGCCGCGGCGCGCAGCTCGGTCATCGCCCGGTCGGAGGCGTCCTGGAGTGGTCTGAGCGCGGCGACCGCCGCGTCCCGGTCCGCGCCGCCACCCGCCTTGCGCAGCGCGGCCAGCTCCCCGGCCGAGCGGTCCCGCTCCTGCTGGAGCCGGTCCACCGCGGTGCTGATCTGCCGGCCGATGCCCACCTGCTGGGCGAAGTCGCTGAGCGCGGTGGTCTGCCCCACCAGCCCGCGCGTCTGCACCCCGGCGAGCACCAGGAACGCCACCGAGGGCAGCACCAGGACGGTGGCGAGCTTGGTGCGCATCCGCCAGTCCCGCAACCGGAAGCCCGAACGTCGCCGGTGCGGCACCACCCGCTCGCCGGACGGGCTGCGGCGCGGCTGCGGCGCCGCTCCACGAGCCGGGTCGGGACCTGCGCCCACACGTTCCTCCTCGGTCCCACCTCGGCTCCACCGGGTCGGGGAGCGGAAGTCCATCCAACCAGGCCGACGGGCGGTGTCAAACGGACAGCCGGCCGCACGACCAGGAAGGTCAGCGCGGTGGGCGGGCGCCTACGGTGTTCGGCGCGTCCCCGTCGTCCGTCCGGCCGATGCCGCCCACCCGTGCCGCGTCGGCGATCCGGCCGAGCGCCACCAGCGCGGCACCGGTCGCCCCGATCTCCGGGTTGCGTTGGTAGCACACCACGCGCGGGGCCAGCGCCTCGGCGAACGCCTCCCGCCACCAGGCCGAGGCGGCCATCGCACCACCGCCGAGCACCACCTCGGCCGGTTCACCCACGCCGGCCTCCACCAGGGCCAAGTCGTCGGCCACCAGCCGGCACAGCTCGGTCAGCAGCCCGGCGAGCAGGTCGACGGCGGTGGTGCCGAAGCTCAGGCCGTACAGCTTCCCGGAGCCGGACGGGGCGACGCCGGGCGGCCGGTCCCCGCCGAGCCGCGGGTTGGCCCGCACGGTGAGCCTCGCGCCGGCCCGGGCCAGCGCGGCCTCCAGCTCGGCGCCGGCGGGCAGCCGCAGCTCCCGGTTCGCCCAGGCGTACAGGTTCCCGCCGCTGGAGTACGCCGCCCCGGTCACCACGTGCTCGTGGTCGACCCGGTAGCGCCAGAGCTTCTCGGGCAGGGGCGGCAGCTCCGCCCCGGCCGGCCCCGTCTGGACCATGCGCACCGCCGCGGAGGTGCCGACCGTGACCGCGGCGCGGGACCGGTCGACACAGCCGGAGCCCACGTTGGACGCCGCGCCGTCGCCGACCGGGGCGGCCCAGCGGGCGTCGGCGAGCTGCGGCCAGCGCTGGGCGTACCCGACGCGGAGCCGGCCGCGCCACCGCTGCGGGGCCAGCGCCGGCAGCTCCTCGGGGCGCACGGCCGCCAGCTCGCACGCCTCGGCGTCCCACTCCAGCCGGCGCAGGTCGAGCAGCCCGGTGCCGGAGGCCATCGAGACGGACATCGGCGCCTCGTCGAGCAGCACGCCGAGGACGTACTCGACCAGGCCGCCGAAGCGGGCGACCGGCGTGCCGCACTGCTCGCGCAACCAGGGCAGGCGCATGGTCCAGTAGCAGCGGTGCCACCAGGCGCCGGTGCGCTCGTGGAAGGCGTCCGGGTCGGCCGGGCCGGTGGCGCCGGCGAGGGCCTCGGGCCGGGTGTCCATCCAGGTGAGCACCGGGCCGAGCGGCGCACCGTCGGCGCCCAGCGGCAGCACCGAGTGCCACTGCGCGGAGGTGGCCACCAGCTCGACGTCCCGCAGGTGCCCGCCGGCGGCCAGCTCGTCCAGGCACTCCGCCAGACAGGCCAGGTAGCGGGGGCCGTCCAGGGTGCCGCTGCCGTCGTCGCCGGTCTCCAGGCGCACCTTCCGGCGGGCCAGCGCGCCGGGGCGCGGCACGGCGTCCCCGTCCAGCACGAGGCCGCGCACCGAGGAGGTGCCCAGGTCCAGAGCGAGAATGTCCATCGCGGGTCAACCTACCCGCCGGGAGCCGCGGCGAAGCCAAGATCCGCCGGGCCGGCACGGCGATCGGGTTCCCCGGCACGGGCGGGTCGCGTACAGTGATCGTCATGCCCGCGCACCTGTCCTGCTGGTGGCCCGCCGACCCGGCGGCCCACTTCCGCGCGTAGCTTTCCCACGCGGCCGCCCGACGAGGCGGCCGCCGGTCTCTCCCCCGGCACCCGGGCCGCCCCGCCGGCGGCCTCCGGCCCGCCGAGGAGACCCGATGACCCGCCCGCACGACCCGCTCGCCGCCGTCGCGGCCGGCCGCGACCCCGGCCCGTTCGCGCTCGTCCGCCGCGAGGGCGCCGACCACGTCGACCTGTTCACCGGCCCGGTACGCACCGCCGACCGGCTCGCCGACCTCCCGCTGCCCGACGACGCCCCCGGGCCGCGCACGCTGGCCCTGGTCCCCTACCGGCAGATCGCCGAGCGCGGCTTCGCCTGCGTGGACGACGGCCTGCCGCTGGAGTTCCTGCTGGTCGAACGGCACCGGCGGCTCCCGCTCGACGAGGTGCTGGCCGCCCTGCCCGACGCGCCGGTGGTGACCCGGGACGCCGCCTTCGACATCTCCGACGCCGAGTACGCGGACACCGTCGGCCGGGTGCTGGCCGACGAGATCGGCCGGGGCGAGGGCGCCAACTTCGTCATCCACCGCACCCTGCGGGCCACCGTCCAGGGCCCGCCGCTGGTGGCCGCCCTGGCCGCGCTGCGCCGGCTGCTGCTGCGCGAGCGGGGCGCGTACTGGACGTTCGTGGTGCACACCGGCACCCGGATCCTGGTCGGGGCGAGCCCGGAACGGCACGTCAGCGTGGACGACGGCCTGGTCATGATGAACCCGATCAGCGGCACCTTCCGGCACACCGGCGCGGCGGCCGACCGGGACGCGCTGCTGCGCTTCCTCGACGACCCGAAGGAGGTCGAGGAGCTGTACATGGTGCTCGACGAGGAGCTGAAGATGATGGCCACCGTCGCCGAGCACGGCGGCCAGGTGGTCGGGCCGTACCTGAAGGAGATGGCGCACCTCGCGCACACCGAGTACCTGCTGGCCGGGCGGGGCTCACTGGACGTCCGGGAGGTGCTGCGGGAGACCATGTTCGCGCCCACCGTCACCGGCAGCCCGATGGAGAACGCCTGTCGGGTGATCGCCCGCCACGAGCGGACGGGCCGGCGTTACTACGCCGGAGTGCTCGCCCTGCTCGGCCGGGACGAGCACGGGCGGCAGACCCTCGACGCGCCGATCCTGATCCGCACCGCAGAGCTCTCCCCCACCGGGGAGCTGCGGGTGCCGGTCGGGGCCACCCTGGTCCGGCACTCCACGGCCGCCGGCGAGGTGGCCGAGACGCACGCCAAGGCGGCCGGGGTGCTGGCGGCGCTCGGCCTCGGCCCGGACGCCCCGGCCCGCGGCGCGGAGCCCGCCGTCCGGTACGCCGACGACCCCGAGGTCCGCGCCGCGCTGGCCGCCCGGAACACCCCGCTGGCCCGGTTCTGGCTCGACCAGCGGGCACCGGGGGCGGCCGCGCTGCCCGGGCTGGCCGGCCGCCGCGCGCTGATCGTGGACGGTGAGGACACCTTCACCGGGATGCTCGCCCATCAGCTCGGCGCGCTCGGCCTGGCGGTGACCCGGCGGGACTGGCACGACGCCGGCCCGCTCGACGGGTACGACCTGGTGGTGGTCGGTCCGGGCCCGGGCGACCCGAACGACCTCGCCGAGCCGAAGATGGCGACCATGCGGGCGCTGCTGGCGCGGCTGCTCGGGGCGGGCCGGCCGACCCTGGCGGTCTGCCTCGGCCACCAGCTCCTCGCCGGGCTGCTCGGGCTGCCGCTGCACCGCCGGGACGCGCCCTACCAGGGGCTGCCGCGGGACGTCCCGGTCTTCGGGGCGACCCGCCGGGTCGGCTTCTACTCCAGCTTCACCGCCCGCGCCGGCGCCGACCGGATCGCCACGGGGTACGGCCCGGTGGAGCTGTCCCGGGACCCGGTGGACGGGGCGGTGCACGCGCTGCGTGGGCCCGGCTTCGCCGGGGTGCAGTTCCACCCGGAGTCGGTGCTCAGCCGGGACGGCATGGCGGTGCTGGCGGACCTGCTCGGGCACCTGCTGGCCCATCCGGCGCTGACCGGGTATGGACCGGCCGATCGGGGGTAGGGCGAAGGGCGACCGGTGGTCCGGACGGGTCGAGAGCCCCCGCCGGGCCACCGGTCACCTCGTGCCGGGGCTCAGCCCGCCATGCCCTTCTTGAGTGCCGTGGCGATCTGCACGGCCCGCCGGGCGGTCAGCGCGGTGGCGGTGAGGGCCACGTGGTCCGGGGCGACCTCCCCGTTGTTGCTGGTGTGCGAGGCGCCGTACGGGTTGCCGGCGACGAACTGGCTGGGGTCGGTGTAGCCGGGGGTCACCACGATGCCGCCCCAGTGGTAGAAGACCGTGTACAGCGACAGCAGCGTGGCCTCCTGGCCGCCGTGCGAGGTGGCGGTCGAGGTGAAGCCGGTGTAGACCTTGTTCGCCAGCGCACCCTGGGCCCACAGCGGGCCGGTGATGTCGATGAACTGCTTGAGCTGGGCGGCGACCATGCCGTAGCGGGTGGGCGAGCCCATGATCACGACGTCGGCCCAGGAGAGGTCGTCGGGCTGCGCCTCCATCACGTCCTGGGTCTCCAGGCGGTGCGCCTGCCAGCCCGAGTTGGAGCGGATCGCCTCGTCCGGCGCCAGCTCACGTACCTTGCGCAGGCGTACCTCGGCTCCGGCCTCCCCGGCGGCCTCGTACGCCGCCTGCGCCATCTGGTAGGTGATGCCGGTCGCGCTGTAGTAGATCACCGCGACCTTGACCTGGCCATCCATCAGACGATTCCTCCTCGGTGTCGGGTCAGCTCCGGCGACTACCCGTTGCTTGCGACGGCAAACGCCGGGGGCGCGCCGGCTCACCTGGGTCGATCCCTTGCCGTGGCTCAAGATTTGCGCAAGTTCCGATGGAAACCGCTTCCCCGGCTCGGGGCGCCCGGGGATCCTGGTCGCACCGGTGTCGGTGTACCGCCGCCGCCCCGCACCGGGAACCTGAACGGGGGATCGCGCTCCGCCGGCAGCGTGGCTGGCGTAGCGCGATCAGGGGTACTCCCCGGCCTAGTCGTTGAGCTTGTCCCGCAGGTCGGTCACCCGCTTCTCCAGCCGGTCCACCGCCTGCTCGTTGTTGATGAACGTGCTGATGCCGGCGGCGAGCGCCAGCCCGATCAGCACCGCCAGGGCGCTGAGCACCAGACCACCGATCGCCACCCCGCGCCCGGTGACGCCGGGGCGTCGGCTCATCCGCAGCCCGAAGATGCCCAGGATGAGCCCGATGATCCCCAGCAGCAGCCCGACCGAGGCCAGGATCGCGGTGAGCACGCTGAGCAGGGCGGCCACGCCGAAGACCAGCGAGAAGGTCGCCGCGGCGCTGGTCTTCGCCCCGCCCGCCGGTCCCGCCGGCCGGGCGGTGGCAGCTCGGCCGCCGCCTCGCATCGGTTCACTGGACGCTGTCATCACGCACCTCGCATTCCTCGCATCCGTTTACCGGCGGCGCATCCCCGCTCCGGCGGCGCTCATGCCTCGCGGTCCGGGTCATTTCCGGCACCCCTGCTGCTTCTCCTCCTATTCGTCCCGATTCTGGCGAATGCCAGGCCCACCGCCGGGGATCCGGGTGGTGACCCACGAGAGGAAGGACGAACCATGCGACTGACGGAGCAGCAGGTCCGCTCGCTGTACGGGCAGGACGTCCAGGACCGCTCGGGCGCCAAGATCGGCAGCGTGGGCCAGGTCTGGGCCGATCCCGCCGGCGAGGCGACCTGGGTCAGCGTGAAGACCGGGGTGATGGGCCATCACGAGTCGATGGCGCCGCTCCAGGCGGCCCGGATGCAGCCGGACGGCCGCCTCCAGGTGCCGTACGACAAGGCGACCGTGCGCAGCGCTCCCAGCGTGGAGACCGGCACCGACCAGCCGCTCGGCGCCGACCAGCTCACCCAGCTCTACCGGCACTACCAGCTCGGTGAGCAGGCCGGGCCGGCGCCGCAGCGGATGCCGGGCGCGCCCGAGGTGGTCCGCTCCGAGGAGCGCCTGCGGGTCGGCACCGAGAGCGAGCCGGCCGGAACGGCGCGGCTGAACAAGCGCGTGGTCACCGAGAACGTGCAGACGAGCGTGCCGGTCGAGCACGACGAGGTGACCGTCGTCCACGAGCCGGTCAGCGCGGCCGACCGGGACGCCGCCCGGGCCGGCATCGGCGAGGAGCAGCGCGAGATGGAGCTGCGCGCCGAGCACCCGGTGGTCGCCAAGGACCAGGTCCCGGTCGAGCGGGTCCGGCTCGACAAGGACGAGGTCGTCGAGGAGCAGCCGGTCAACGCGCAGGTCCGCCGGGAGCTGGTGGACGCCGACGTGCCGGAGCGGGCACGCCGCAACCGCTGACGCGACGGCATCCCGGGCGGGTGGGCCACGGCCCGCCCGTCCGGTCGTCCGTCCGCCGGGAACGTCGCACCCGCGACCTATGCTGACCGTCCACGTTCAGGGGAGGTCGGCTCGTGACCGTACGCCTCACCGGCGCCGAGGCGCTGGCGCTGCGGATGACCAGCCTGCTGCTGCGTCCGCACCCCACCGCACGCCCGGAGAGCGTCGCCGGGGTGGTCGAGTGGTTCGGCGCCATGCAGGCCCAGGACGCGGCGAGCGGGCTCTGGTCGCTCGGCGCACGCCTGCCCGGCCGGACCCAGGACGACGTGCGTGCGGCGTTGGAGCGGCGCGAGGCGCTGCGCACCTGGCCGATGCGAGGCACCGTGCACCTGGTTCCGCCCCGGGACGCGCGGTGGATGCTCGCGGTGACCGGCGTCCGGGCGCTGGCCGGGGTGGCCGGCCGGTGGGCCCAGCTCGGCCTGACCGAGACCGACGCCAACCGCGCCGCCGACGTGCTGGGCGAGGCCCTCGCGGGCGCGGGCCGGCTCACCCGCGCCGAGTGCCTGGCCGCGCTGCGCGCCGCCGGCCTGGACACCGACGGCCAGCGCGGCTACCACCTGCTCTGGTACGCCAGTCAGCGCGGCGTCACCTGCATCGCCCCGCACGTGGGCACCGAGCAGACGTTCGCGCTGCTGGACGAGTGGGCGCCCGATCCGCACCGCCCCGAGCGGGACGAGGCGCTGGGCCTGCTGGCCCACCGCTACGTCCGGAGCCACGGCCCGGTGACCAGGCACGAGCTGGCCCGGTGGACCGGCCTGACGGTCACCGACGCCACCCGGGGAATCACGGTGGCCGGCGACGTGCTCGCCCCGGTCGAGGTGGACGGCGTGCCCGCCGTGGTCGACGCCGCCCTGCTCGACGCGCCCCGGGCGTCGGTCGACGACGTGCACACCCTGCCGGGCTTCGACGAATACCTGCTGGGCTACAAGGACCGCGCACTGATGCTCGATCCGGCGCACGCGAACGCTGTCGTCCCCGGCAACAACGGGATCTTCCAGGCCACGGTGGTGCGGGGTGGCCGGGCGGTCGGCACCTGGAAGCGGACCCTGGGCAAGCGCGCGGTCACCGTGACCGTCCAGCAGTTGACGCCGTTCGACGCCGCACTGCGGGCCCGCGTCGAGTCGGCTCTCACCGGCTACGCCGAGTTCCTCGGGCTGCCACTGCGGCTCACCTGGTAGCCCGGGCCGGCGGGCGCCACCCACCGGCCCGGGTGCCGGTCAGTCGGCCAGCGCGCCGGCGGCCCGTCCCTCGTGCAGGGTGAGGTTGCGCCCGGTGGACGGGTCGAAGAGGTGGATCTTCTCCAGGTTGAACCAGACCCGGCGCGGCTCGCCCTCGCGCACCGGCGACTCCGCCGACAGCCGGGTCACCAGGCTCGCCCCCGTCCCGGTGAAGTCGGCGGCGCCCGCGTCGGCGGCCAGCTCCTCCAGCTCGGCGGCGCTGGCCCGCTCCCCCTCGACGGTGAAGTAGACGTACTTGTCGGAGCCCATCGACTCGACGATGTCGACCGGCGCGTCGAACTCCAGGCCCCGGCGGCGGGTCTCGTCGTCGATCAGCGCGGCGTCCTCGAAGTGCTCCGGACGGATGCCCAGGATCAGCTCGCGCGGGGCGTCGGCGCCGTCGAGCTGCCGGCGTACCCGGTCGCCGATCGACACGTCGCCCAGCGCCGTGCGCAGGTGACCGTCCTCGACGGCGGCGTGCAGGAAGTTCATCGACGGGGAGCCGATGAACCCGGCCACGAAGAGGTTGCGCGGGTGGTCGTAGAGCTCCTGCGGCGGGCCGACCTGCTGCACCGCGCCGCCCCGCATGATCACCACGCGGTCGCCGAGGGTCATCGCCTCGGTCTGGTCGTGGGTCACGTAGACGGTGGTGGTGCCGAGCTGCTTCTGCAGCCGGGACACCACGGTGCGCATCTGCACGCGGAGCTTCGCGTCCAGGTTGGACAGCGGCTCGTCCATGAGGAACGCCTTGGGCTGGCGGACGATCGCCCGCCCCATGGCCACCCGCTGCCGCTGCCCGCCGGAGAGGTTGGCCGGCTTGCGGTCCAGCAGCGGGGTCAGCTCCAGGACCTTCGCCGCCTCCTCCACCTTCTGGTGGATGGTCTCCTTGTCCAGCTTCGCGAGCCGGAGCGGGAAGGCCATGTTCTCCCGCACGGTCATGTTCGGGTAGAGCGCGTAGGACTGGAAGACCATGGCGATGTCGCGGTCCCGGGGCGCCTTGTCGTTGACCCGCTCCCCCGCGATGCGCAGCTCACCGGAGCTGATGTCCTCCAGCCCGGCGATCATGTTGA
The DNA here is from genome assembly GCF_053890995.1 of Micromonospora sp. I033. Lineage (NCBI taxonomy): Bacteria > Bacillati > Actinomycetota > Actinomycetes > Micromonosporales > Micromonosporaceae > Micromonospora > Micromonospora sp. I033. Next base: position 12,961 of record NZ_JBSSLX010000071.1, read on the forward strand.
GGGTGGTGGACTTTCCGCAGCCGGAGGGGCCGACCAGGATCACGAACTCGCCGTCGGCGATCTCCAGGTCGACGTCCCGCACCGCGGTGGTCCCGTCCGGGAACCGCTTGCTCACCTTGTCCAGCACGATGTCGGCCATGACAACACCACCTATCCCTTGACTGCGCCGGAGGTCAGACCGGAGACGATGCGGCGCTGGAAGAAGAGCACGAACAGGATGATCGGAATGGTGATCACCACGGCGGCGGCGCAGATCGCCCCGGTGGGGTCCTCGAACTGCGACTCGCCGGTGAAGAACGACAGCGCCACCGGGACCGTGCGGGCCCGCTCGGTCGAGGTGAGCGTGATGGCGAAGAGGAAGTCGTTCCAGCAGAAGATGAAGACCAGGATGGCCGTGGTGAACAGCCCCGGCGCGGCCAGCGGGGCGATCACCCGCCGGAACGCCTGGCCCTGGGTGGCGCCGTCCATCTTCGCCGCCTTCTCCAGGTCCCAGGGGATCTGCTTGAAGAACGCCGAGAGCGTGTAGATCGCCAGCGGCAGGGCGAAGGTGATGTACGGCAGGATCAGCCCCGGCCAGGTGTCGAAGAGGCCGAGCTGGCGCTCGATCTCGAACAGCGGCGACACCAGCGACACCTGCGGGAACATGGCGATCAGCAGGGACACCCCGACCAGCAGCTTCTTGCCGGGGAAGTCCAGCCGGGAGATCGCGTACGCGGCCATCGCGCCCAGCACCACCGCGACCAGCGTGGCGATCAGGGCGATGCCGATCGAGTTGACCAGGGCCCGGACGAACTGGTCGGTGTCGAAGATCGTCCGGTAGTTGTCCAGCGTCCACTCCCGGGGCCAGAACTTCCCGTCGGTGAGGGTGGCCGGGGTCTTGAACGACAGCGAGGCGATCCAGAGCACCGGGACCAGCGCGAAGACGACGACGATAACGTCCAGCAGGCCCCAGCGCAGCTTCGCCCGCGGGGTGGTTTCGGTGGCCATGTCAGCGCCTCTCCCCGTCGTCGCTGCCGGGGGCAGCGGTGCCGAACAGCTTCACGAACACGAACGCGATGATCGCCACGGTGAGGAAGATCAGCACCGACATGGTGGAGCCGATGCCGAGGTTCAACCCCCGGATCAGGTTGTTGTAGGCGAGCATCGACACCGACGAGGTCTCGTTGCCGCCGGCGGTGAGCACGAAGATGTTGTCGAACACCCGGAACGCGTCCAGGGTGCGGAACAGCAGGGCGACCAGGATGGCCGGCTTCATCACCGGCAACATCACCTTGGTGAACCGCTGCCAGGCGGTCGCGCCGTCGGTGGAGGCGGCCTTGAGGAGGTCCTCCGGCACCAGCGCCAGCCCCGCCATCAGCAGCAGCGCCATGAACGGCGTGGTCTTCCAGATCTCGGCCAGCATGATGATCGCCAGCGAGCTGGCCCGCTCGGTCAGCGGGGCACTGCCGTCGAACAGGTTGGCCAGGTAGCCGGTGCCCGGCGTCCAGGCGTACCGCCAGGAGAAGGCGGCCACCACCGTGACGATGCCGTACGGGATCAGCGCCGCGGTGCGGACGATGCCCCGGCCGACCAGCGTCCGGTGCATGATCAGCGCCAGGCCCATGCCGAGCACCAGCTCGACCACGACGGTGACCACGGTGATCAGCGCGGTCACCCCGAACGCCGTCCACCAGAACTGGTTGGTCAGCACGGTCGCGTAGTTCTCCAACCCGATGAACTCCCGCTGGTCGGGGAAGCGCAGGTCGAAGCGCTGCAGCGACAACCAGACCGAGTAGAGGATCGGGTAGGCGGTGACCAGCACCATGACCAGCGCGGCCGGCGCGCAGAGCAACCAGCCGAGGCGGCGCTCGGCGCGCTTGTTCTCGCTCAGCGGCGCCCGGGCCCGACGATTGGCCCGCTGGGCCGGGACCGCCGCGTGCCGGCCGCCGCGAGCGGCGGTCTCGTCGGCGGCGACGTCCGCGCCGGCGGGAGTGGCGTTGACGCTCATGGCAGGACCCCCTTCGACTCGAGGGCGTCGGCGATGGCGTCGCGCAGCTCGTTGGCGGTCTGCTCGGGCCGGATGGCCGACGGCGGCGACAGGATCGCCGACATGACCGTGGAGATGCTCTGGTACGCCGGGGTCAGCGGCCGGACCGCCGGTTCCTTCAGCTCCTCCAGGATCGTTTCCTTCATCGGGTACGCCTTGTCCATCTCCGGGTCGGCGTAGACCGCCTCGATGGTGGGCGGCACGCCGTCGTTGACCGCGGAGAACTTCTGGTGCTCGGCGCTGCGGATGCACCTGGCCGCCTCGAAGGACTCCGTCGGGTGCTTCGAGTAGGAGCTGACGGCCATGTTGACCCCGCCGATGGTGACCTTGCTCGGGGTGTTCGGGTCGACGCCCGGCACCCGCGCCCACTTCACCTTCTGCGCCAGCTCCGGGTTGGCCTCCTGCATGGCCGGATACACGAACGGCCAGTTGACCTGGAAGGCGCCCGTGCCGGACTGGAACTCCAGCCGGACCGGGTCCTCGGTGGCGTTGCTGAACGACGGCGACGTCACGCCCGAGGTGGCGAACTTCTTGAGCTGGTCGAGCGCCCGCACCGCGCCCTCGTCCATCACGGCCTTCTTGCCGTCGTCGCTGAGGATCTTCCCGCCCGCGCTCTCGGCCAGGGTGTTGTAGAGGACGACCAGGCCCTCGTACTGGGCGCCCATGGTGAGCACCTGGTACGGCTTCCCCTGCTGCTTGAGCTGCTGGGCGGCGGAGATCATCTCGTCCCAGCTCCTCGGCGGCTCCTGGACCAGGTCGCTGCGGTACCAGAGGAGCTGCACGTTGGTGTTCTTCGGCGCGGCGTAGAGCTTGTCCTCGTAACGGGCGGTGTCCAGCGGCCCGGCGAGGGTGCCCTGCTCCACCTCGGCCTTGTCCTGGCCGGTCCACTCCCGGATCCAGTTCGCGCTGGCGAACTCCTGGGTCCAGGTGACGTCGAGGCCGAGCACGTCCATCCCGCTGTCCTGCGCCGCGAGCCGCCGCACCATCTGCACCCGCTGGTCGTCGGCCTGCCGCGGCAGGACCCGGTAGGCGATCCGGTACCGCCCCTGGGCCTGCGCGTTGCAGTCGTCAACCACCTTCTGCAGGTTCTGCTCGGGCGGGTAGTACAGGTTGATGGTGGGCGTGCCCCCCTCGCCGCCGGATCCGCAGGCGGCCAGCGGGGCCACCAACGCGAGTGCGGCGGCTGCCGCCGCCGCACGCCGGGCCGGCCGCCGCCGCGCGGCCGTGTCGGGGTCTGTCGTCATCGCCCTCCCCCTTTCTTCGGCGAAGAGCCGGGGAGGAACCCGTGCCCCGGCGCACGGCGAGACGGTCGGGACGCTTGCCGGTCGCCCCGCGCCCCGGGACGTTTCGTGCGCCAGACAGTGCCCTGGCTGCGACGCTGCGAAACCTGACGGTCACGAGACGCATACGACCGTCGCCGCCGTGGCGCGGATCACCGCGCCCCGGGCCGCACCGAGGGGCGGCACCCGGACGTGGCCCGGCGGTGGCCGTCCGACCCGGCCGGCATGATGGCCGGATGATCGCGCGCTTCAAGGATCTCTGCATGGACGCCGCCGACGCCCACCGGCTCGGCGGCTTCTGGGCCACCCTCCTCGACGGGAAGCTGGTCGACACCGGCGACGGCGACGCCCGCATCGACCCCCGGGCCGCCGCCTCGCCGGCCGAGTCGATCTGGGTCAACACCGTGCCCGAGCCGCGGACCGGGAAGACCCGCGTCCACCTCGACCTGCGGCTCGCCGACCCGGAGCCGGCCGCGCTGCTGGCCGCCGGCGCGCGCCTGGTCCGCGAGCCGGACGCGGAGATCAGCTGGTGGGTGCTGGCCGACCCGGAGGGCAACCAGTTCTGCGCGTTCGCGCCGCGCGAGGGCGCCCGGCCCGGCGTCTTCGAACTGGTGGTGGACAGCGCCGACCCGGCCGCGCAGGCCGCCTGGTGGGCGCGGGTGGTCGGCGGCCGGGCCGAGACCGCCGCGGAGGGCGCCGCCTCGGTGGTCGGCGCCGCGGGCTTCCCCTGGGACCACTGGGTCTTCGACCCGGTGCCGGAGCGCAAGCGGGTGAAGAACCGGGTGCACTGGGACGTGGAACTGGCCGGCGCGGACGTCACCCCACTGATCGCGGCCGGAGCCACCCTGCTGTGCGAGCCCACGCCGGCGACGTCCTGGTGGGTGCTGGCCGACCCGGAGGGGAACGAGTTCTGCGCCTTCCCGGCCCGTCCCACCCAGTGAACGGCGAGACTACCCAGCGTGCGCCCGGTGGACTAGCGTTTCCCTAGCTCCGCAGCCAGCGCGTCGCCGTCGAAGTCGATACGCCTCCGGCCGACCCCAGCCCGTCCGATCGGTTGGTTCTCGCGCGAACTCCCGTCTGCGGTCCCACCGGTTGGGCAGGATCCCCACGAGGAGGTGCCGTCGTGCAGGACACCCGCGCTCTCGCCCTGACGTTCGAGGTGAGCGGCCTGCCCCCGGTCAAGACCGAGGCCCTGTCCATCTTCGCCGCCGGGCACCGGCAGGCGACGAGGGTCCGCGCCCTGCTCCAGGCCGCCTGCACGGCGGCCCAGCGCACGGGGTGGACCCCGCTCGCCGGTCCGGTCGAGGTGGACGTGACCCTGCGTTGCCCGCCCGGGCACCGCACCTCCGACGCCAGCACCCTGCTGGGCGGGGTCTGCGCGGTGCTCCAGGACAAGAAGCGGGTCGCGAACATCGGCCTGGCCCACCTCGGGGTGCTGGTCGACGTCGCCCTCTGGTCCGACGACCGGCAGATCCGCCGGCTGTCCTACGTCGAGGAGCCCGCGGAGGACTTCTCGTACCAGGTCCGGGTGTCGGCGTTACCGAGGATGGTTTGACCGACGATCGCGGTGGGGTACCGCGATCGCCGACGAAGGGAGCGCCGATGTCGGAGCCACATGTCACGCTCGATCCGAGCGGGCTCGATCCTGTGCAGCAGAAGCTGCGCGGCCCGCTGGAGGATCAGCTGACCTCGGCCCTGCAGGCGGCCGCCGACCGGGTCCGCGCCGGCTACGCGGGTGAGCCGGTGGAGGAGGTCTGCCGTCGGCTGCTCGACGAGACCCGCGCCGGGCTGCACCCGGACATCGCCGCCGGCTTCAACCCGGACATGGACGAGTTCTGCCGGGTCGCGGTGGCCATCGTCCGCGGCGAGGTCTCCTGACGCACCCGCCTTCGACCGCGCCGGCCACCGGGCCGGCGCGGTCGGTCCGCGCGGGCCGGTCATCCGCGTCGCACGTCGACCGAGACGACGTGGGTACCGTCGGGGCGGGTGGCCTCGCCCAGCCGGACGGGCAGCGTCCCGCCGGCCGGAGGCCGGAGGCCGAGCCCGAAGCTGAGGTGTCCCTCGAAGTCACCGGCCGCGGCCCAGCCGCGCAGCGTCGGGTAACCGATCCGGGACGGCGGCAGGTCGGCCGTGCCGGCACCGCGCGCGTCGTGCGCCTGCGCCGGGTCGAAGCGCACCGACAGGTAGGCGGTGCCGGGCAGTTCGACGGGCGCGCCGCGCCCCTCGGTGACCACCTGCGCGACGTAGCCGACCTGGTAGGACGGCGTCGGGCCACGGAAGGCGAAGGTGATCCGGCTGAAGTTCTCGGCCGGGTGGTCCCCGAACCGCACCTCCACCAGGACGGGCAGTGGCTCCCCCGGCGCCGGGGTGACCGGCACCCCGACCCGGTGGTTCACCCGGGCGGGCGTGGCGGGCACCGCCCAGCCGTAGGTCACCCGCCAGGAGCCCTCGACAGGCGCCCCGGTGGTGGGCGCGGCCGGGGTGGCGGCGGGCGTGGTCGCGACGACGGTCGCGCCGGCCGGCGGCGCCGTCGCGGTCGTGGGGGCCGCGCCGTCGGGGTCGGTCGTCGTGCAGGCCGCCGCGAGCAGCACGACCAGGCTGGCGAGCAGCGGTACGCGCTGAGGTGTCATGGCTCAGTGTCGCGCCGGTCGGCCCCGGTCCACCAGGGCCGACCGGCCGCCCGCAGCGGCGGCGGTCAGCCGGCGAGTGCCAGCGACTTCACCGCGACCAGCGCGACGAGCAGCACCGCGACGGCCACGGTGACCGCCACCTGCGCGGCGGTCCGCCGCCGGGCCGGGGCGTACGCGAGCCCGAGCCCGACCAGGCCGCCGACGAGCAGGCCGCCCAGGTGGCCCTCCCAGGAGGTCCAGCCGGCGGAGAGCACCATCCAGATCACGAACGGGATGAGCACCCGCTGCGGGTCGATGGGATGGTGGTGCAGCCGTCGGGTGAGCACGACGTAGCAGCCGGCCAGGCCGTACACCGCGCCGGAGGCGCCGACCGCCGCCTGGTGCGGCGACACCAGGAAGCCCAGGACCCCGCCGCCCAGCGCGGAGAGCAGGTAGACGGCGAGGTACCGGGCGTGCCCCAGCCGCTCCTCGATGACCCGGCCGAGTTCCCACAGCCACCACAGGTTGAACGCGATGTGCAGGAAGCCGAGGGCGCCCTGGGTGGGCAGCAGGTGCAGGAACGACGAGGTGATCAGGCGGTACCACTCGCCGTGCGCGACCCCGATCGGCTCGTACCCGGCTCGGGGGACGCCGTCGTCGACGTAGCGCCGGCCGGCGTCGTCGACCAGCCCGGTGCCCAGGCTGTCGAACTGGTCGAGTACGGCAGGGTGGACCAGTTCGACCAGGTAGGCCAGCACGATGAGGGCGACCAGCGCGTACGTCACCAGCGGGCGGGCGACCAGCCGGCCGCCGAAGACGGTGCGGGCCTGGCGGACGGTGCGGTTGTCCGCCCGGACACACTCGGGGCAGCGGTGGCCGACCGGCGCCTCCCGCATGCAGTCGGGGCAGATCGGGCGGTCGCAGCGGGTGCACCGCAGCAGCGTCTCCCGCTTCGGGTGCCGGTAGCAGGTGCTGGCGGCGTTCTCGGCGGGCGGCTGGCCGGTGCTGATCGTGTCCATCGGGATGTGGTCCTGGGTGGCTCGTGGGGGCGGAGCGGTCAGTAGCGGTCGAGCCGCTCGGCGGGGCTGAGCACGACGTGCGGCGCCGCCTCCGGGTCGAGCCAGGTGAGCACCGCGACCAGGTGCTCGTGGGAGAGGCTCACGCAGCCGGCCGTGGCGTTGCCCTCGGCGCGACTGAACTCGTGCAGGAAGATGCCGCTGCCGGCGTGCGGCACCGGGGCCGGGACGGTCGGCGGCATGTTGTAGCTGATCACGGCGAAGTGGGTGTACGCCGGGTCCTCCCGCCACAGCGCCTCGCTCTGGCCGCCCAACGGCTCGGCCGAGCGCTGGAAGCTGTTGTAGTGCGGGGATTCCGGCTCGGCGTTCCACCAGTCGTCGACGCCGACCCGGTGGTACGGGTAGCGCACGCCCGGGTCGGCGGCGATGCCGTAGATGGTCGGGCCGATGGCGTAGACGCCGGTCGGGGTGGTCGGGACGCCCTCGACGTGCCGGTCGCTGAACCCGTCGGCGCCGATCCGGGCCGGTAACGGGGGCAGGGCCGACCGCCAGTCGTCGCCGGCCCGCTGGTACGTCTCCAGGGTGGCGTGGGTGGTGTGCCAACCCTCGCCGGTGACGATGACGACCTGCGCCGTGCGCGGTGGCAGGGAGGTCAACCGGGCGGCCCTCGACGACGTCACGCGGAGGATCCTCGCACGTGGGCGGTCGTCCGCACCGCCCCGCGGGGTGATCTTCCAGGGCTGGCCGGACGGGTCAGGACCGGGTCCGCAACTCCCCGGTCCTGACCCCCAGCCGTCCGGTGTGGTAGCGGTAATTCGCCGTTGCGAGCGCGGCAGGCGTGGCACGCCGCCAACGCCGGGCTCAACACGGCGAGCCGGCCCGCCTGCACTCAGCTCCACGGTGCCCAACTACCGGACTTCGGCGCGCCCCCGTCTCACCCCGAAGAGGCGTGGGCGCGGGCTCAGGTTAGGCAGGTTCCCGCAGGTCGGACAAGGTTCGGCGGGCCCGGGAGAATGTGATTGATACCAACGTTGAAAAACGGCATGTCGGCGTAACAGGGTCAGCCGGACCAACGCTGTTTGTGTTCGAGGCGACGGCTGCGCCCGGCCTCCGGCGGAGGGCGGGTCAGGGCCCCGGCCGCGGCCGCCCCGGCGATCAGCGCGATCGCCGCGAGGTGCAGCAGCCGTACCCCGGCCGGGGCCGCGACGGTGGCCGCCGGCAGGCCCGGCAGCAGCAGCGCCCCCAGCCCGGTGACCGCCAGGGCCACCCCCCAGAACACACCCGGTCGGGCCGGCGGCGCCGGCGGCCGGACACCGTCGAAGATCTCACGCCGGTGGGCGGCGCGCACCGCCAGGGCGGCCACCAGCAGCCCACCGCCCACGGTGCCCGTCACGTCGGCCACCTGCCACCAGTAGAGCCCGGTCAGGGCGTGGAAGTCGGCGATGCCGAGCAGCCGCGGCCACCGGTCGGTGTGGGTGATCCGGTCCCAGGCGACGTGGCTGAACGCGCCGATCAGCGCCGAGCAGACGGTGACGTGCCAGGGGTGGCGGACGCCGGCCAGCGCGGCGTGGTCGGGCCAGCCGAACAGCCGCTGGCCGGGCAGGTGCACGGCGATCCCGGCAATCACCCGGCGGACGATCCAGGCGTAGCCGAGGGCGACCGGCAGGCACCACCAGAGCAGCCCGCCGAGGGTGTGGGTGCGCAGCCCGGGGGCGAGCCCGGTGCCGGTGAACAGGTAGCCCACGTCCGGCGCGACCGCGCCGGTGGCCAGCGCCACCCCGTCGAACCAGTGCGGCCGCCAGAGCTTCAGCGGCAGCACCGGGGCCAGGTGCGACGGAAAGGTCAGCGGCACGCCTGGGACGTTACCCGCCGGCTCAGAAGTGCCGGACCAGGTCGGGGAAGGCGGCCAGCCGGATCACCCCGGGGTCGGACGGGTCCAGCTCGTCGTGTTCCAGCACCCAGGTGTTCTCGTTCGGGATGAAGACCGCGTTCAGGCCGGCGGCCCGGGCCGGCAGGATGTCCGAGCGCGGGGAGTTGCCGACCATCCAGGCGCTGGCCGGGTCGAAGGCGTGCTCCCGGGCCAGCCAGCGGTAGGTGTCGACGTTCTTCTCCGGCACGATGTGCGCGGCGCGGAAGTGGTGCAGCAGCCCGCAGGCGTCGAGCTTGCGCTGCTGCTCCTCGCGCTCCCCCTTGGTGAGCAGCAGCAGCTCGTGCCGGGTGGCCAGATCGTCCAGGGTCTCCGCCACGCCGGGCATCAGCTCGACCTGGTGGCCGACGAGCGCCGCCGCCAGGTCGTCGATCTCGGCGCGCTCCCGGTCGGTGGCCGGGCGCGCGCGCAGCTTCTCCAGGCACTCCCCCAGGCTGCGCAGGAACACCTTGCTCCCGTAGCCGTGCGCGACCGCGTTGGCCCGCTCGATGTCGTCGAGCACCGCCCGGATCTGGAGCCGGTCCAGCGTCGGATGGTCCAGCCAGGTGAGGAAGTCGTCGATCACACGCTCGAAGAGGACGTTGTTCTCCCAGAGCGTGTCGTCGGCGTCGAAGACCAGCACCGCGGCCTCCCGGCGCTGTGGCATCGCGTACTCCTCCCGTGTGCCGGACCGGGACACGGTACTGCCTGCCGGTCACCCCGGCAGCCCGGTTTCCGGCACGCCGGGCGTCCCGTACCAGGACTGGCCGACAAGATCACCGCCAGCCGGACGGACGGACCGTCCGAACTGGCCGAACGCCGCGCGACGGGCGGCGGGAACCCGACTGCGCCGACCCGGGCAGGGGCGGCATGCTTCGGCGATGACGACCTCACGCGATCAGCCCCGCGCGACCCCGGCCCGGCGCCGGCGTCGCCGGAGGGCGGCCACCGCCGTGGTGGCCGCGCTCGCCGCCGCGGGCGGCGCGCTCCCACCGTCCCCGGCCCTCGCGGTCAACGCCGCGCACTCCACGGTGGTCGGCACCAACCCGGCGGACTGGACGCCGCACGCGCTCGACGGGACCGTGTACCGGATCCTCCAGATCGGCAACCGGGTGTACATGGCCGGCTCGTTCACCAAGGTCCGCAACGCCGGGCAGACCGCCCAGCTGGCGATGCCGCGGCTGGTGGCCTTCGACGCCACCACCGGCCGGATCGACACCACCTTCCGGCCGGTGGTCAACGGCACGGTCAAGGCGCTCGCCGCCGCCCCGGACGGCCGCTCGCTCTACCTCGGCGGCGCGTTCACCACGGTCAACGGCGTGGCCGCACCGCGGGTGGCCCGGGTCGACGCGGCCACCGGCGCCCGGGTGGCCGGGTTCGCTCCCGCCGCGCTCAACAACCAGGTCAACGACATGCGGCTGGTCGGCAGCCGGCTGATCGTCGGCGGGGCGTTCCAGACCGTCGGCGGGGTGACCCGCCGCGCCCTGGCCGCGTTGAACGCCACCACCGGCGCCGCCGACGCGTCGGTCAACCTGCGGATCGAGGGTCCCCGGAAGACCACCTCCGGGGCCACCGCACCGGTCAAGATCGAGGCCCTGGACGTCTCCGCCGACGGCCGGCGGCTGGTCTTCGTGGGCAACTTCAGCTCGGTCGCCGGCGTGGCGCGCCACCAGGTCGCGGTGGCGAACCTGAGCGACGCCGGGGCGACGCTCTCCGGCTGGTCGACGCTCCGTTACCAGCCGCAGTGCGCCGCGTCCATGCCCACCTACCTGCGCGGCGTGGACATCTCCCCGGACGGGACCTGGTTCGTCGCGGTCACCACCGGCGCCGCGTTCCCGGGCACGCTCTGCGACACGGCGTCCCGCTTCGAGTTCGGCACGGAGACCGGCGGCAAGCAGCCGACGTGGGCGAACTACACCGGCGGCGACACGCTGCTCTCGGTGGCGATCACCGGGGCGGCGGTCTACGTCGGCGGCCACCAGCGCTGGCTGGACAACCCGTACGGGCGCAACTCGGCCGGCGCGGGCGCGGTGTCCCGCCCGGGGATCGGGGCGATCCACCCGACCACCGGCAAGGCGCTGGCCTGGAACCCGACCAAGGACCGGGGCGTCGGCACCGCCGAGCTGTACGCCACCGACCGGGGGCTCTGGGTCGGCAGCGACACCGTCACGATCGCCGGCGAGTACCACGCCCGGGTGGCGTTCCTCCCGCTGCCCTGAGTGCGGTGGGGCGCGGCGGCACCGTCGCGCCCCACCGTCAGCGGCGCAACGTGAGGATCAGGTCGGCGACCAGTGCGGTCCACCCGGTCTGGTGCCAGGCGCCCAGGCCGGCGCCGTTGTCGCCGTGGAAGTACTCCGGGAAGCAGATCAGGTCCCGCCAGTCCGGGTGGGTCTGGAAGAGCTGGGCCGCCCCGTAGATCGGCCGCCGGCCCCAGCCGTCCCGGGTGAACAGCGAGATCAGCCGGGCCGACAGGTCGTCGGCGATCTCGTCGAGGCTGCGCTTCACCCCGGACCGGGTCGGATACTCCACCTGGAGGTCGTCACCGAAGAAGGCGGCGTAGTCCCGCAGCGCGCTGATCAGCAGGAAGTTCGTCGGCATCCAGATCGGGCCGCGCCAGTTGGAGTTGCCGCCGAACAGGCCGCTGGTCGACTCGGCCGGCTCGTAGCCGACGCTGAACTCCTGGCCGCCGAGGGTCACCGTGAACGGCTTGTCGAGGTGGGCGCGGGACAGCGTGCGCAGCCCGTAGTCGGAGAGGAACTCGTCGGTGTCCAGCATCCGGGCGAGCAGGCGCACCACCTGGTCGGGGCCGACCATGGAGAGCAGCCGCTGCTGCCGGCCGTCCGGGCCGAGCCGGCGGGCGCCGATCACCTCGGCGTACTCGGGCCGGTTGGTGAGGAACCAGCGCAGCCGGGCGCCCAGCTCGGGCAGCCGGCGCAGGGTGCGCGCGGTGAGCCGGGTGACCGCGGCCAGCGGCAGCAGCCCGACCACCGAGCGGACCTTCAGCGGCACCTTCGTGCCGTCGGCCTGCCGCAGCACGTCGTAGAAGAACGCGTCCTCGTCGTCCCAGAGCCCCTGGTCGTACGCGGCCGCGGCGATGTACGCGAAGTGCTCGAAGAACTTCGTCGCGGTGTCCACGTACGCCCGGTCGTGCTCGGCCAGCACGACGGCCATGTCGAGCAGGTTGAGCGCGTACATGGCCATCCAGCCGGTGCCGTCGGACTGCTCCAGCACACCGGCCACGGGCAGCGCCGCCGAGCGGTCGAACGGGCCGACGTTGTCCAGCCCCAGGAAGCCGCCCTCGAAGACGTTGTTGCCGCCGGTGTCCTTCCGGTTGACCCACCAGGTGAAGTTGAGCAGCAGCTTGTGCATGACCCGGGCGAGGAACTCGTGGTCCCGGGAGCCGTCGATCTCGAACACCTTCAGCGCCGCCCAGGCGTGCACCGGCGGGTTCACGTCCCCGAACGCCCACTCGTACGCCGGGATCTGCCCGTTCGGGTGCAGGTACCACTCGCGGAGCAGGAGCAGCAGCTGCTCCTTGGCGAAGCCGGGGTCGACCCGGGCGATGGTGACGCAGTGGAAGGCCAGGTCCCAGGCGGCGTACCAGGGGTACTCCCAGGGGTCCGGCATGGAGATCACGTCGAAGCTGTTCATGTGCCACCAGGCGCTGTTGCGCCCGTGCCGGCGGCCGGCCGGCGGCGGCGTGGAGCCGGGATCGCCCTCCAGCCAGCGCTTGACGTCGAAGTGGTAGAACTGCTTGCCCCACATCAGCCCCGCGATGGCCTGCCGGGCCACCAGCGCCTCGTCGGCGCTGGCGGCGGCCGGGATGACGCTGTCGAAGAACCGGTTCGCCTCGGCCCGCCGGGCCCAGAG
>NZ_JBSSLX010000072.1:0-24777 GCF_053890995.1 Micromonospora sp. I033
GAACTCCGCCCGGACCGCGCGGGGCAGCCGGTGGGCGGCCACCCGGGCCACCGCCGGCTCGGCGACCGCGTACCAACCGGCGGCGGTGCCCCGCAGCAGGCCGGCGTCGACCAGCGCCCGCAGGACCGGCTCGACGCGACCGGCCGGCCAGGCGAGCATCCGCGCCACCGTGGCGGTCGCGACCTCCCCGCCCGGCGCTGCGGCGGCCATCAGCACCGCCCGCTCCTCCCCGTCCAGCCGGTCCAGCCGGGCGTCTACCAGGCGGCGGACCGGCTCGGGCACCCCGGCCGGCTCGCCGTCGGCGTCGGGCGTGGTGGCGTACGCCGCCGCGACGGCCGGGCTGCCGCCCACCAGCGGCAGCAGCTCCGCGGCCGGCGCGGTGGACCGGCCGGCCCGGTCGAGCAGGTGCCGCAGCAGCCGTCCGGTGTCGACGGTGCCCAGCGCGGGCAGCGGCACCCGGCGCCGCCGGCCGGCCGCCCCGGGCAGCAGGTCGGCCCAGCCCGGGCCGTGGGTGGCCACCACCGCGAGCGGCAGCGCCCGCTCGCTCGCCGCGGCGAAGAGCCGGTGCAGGAACCGGTTCAGCGCCGGTGCGGCCCGGTCCAGGTCGTCGACCGCCACCACCAGCGGCTGGCCGGCGGCCAGGTCGAGCAGGACCTCCCGCCACACCTCGGCGCCGCGGGCGGCCGCCCCGGCGTCGCGCGGCGCGGCCAGGAAATCGGCCAGCGCGTGCGCCGCCGCACCGCGCCGGGACGTCGGCAGCAGCCCGTCCAGGGCGGTGGCCAGCCGCCGGCGCGCGGTCTCCGGCGGGTGGGTGTCGCGGAGCCCGGCGAGCGCGCGGACCATGTCCGCCAGCGGCGCAAGCTCGCCGTCCGGGAACGGCGGGCAGTGCGCCACGCACCAGCGCACCCGGGCACCGTCCACCGTCGACACCGCTCGGGCCAACTCGTGCAGCATCCGGCTGCGCCCGCTGCCGGCGGGACCGACCAGCGAAATCCACCGTGGACGCCGCTCCCGCACCGCCCGGGCGATCTCGGCGCCGGCCGTGGCCAGCTCGCGGCGGCGGCCGACCAGCGGGCCGTGATGGCGGGCCGACCGGTGCCGGGCCAGCCCGGTCACCCGCCAGACGTCCAGGGGCGCCGGCCTGCCGGCCACCGTCAGGGCGGCCAGCGGGCGCTGCTCGACCAGGCCGGCGACGGCCCGCCGGGTGGCCGCGCAGACCGCCACCCCGCCGGGCGGGGCGTACTCCTGAAGCCGGGCGGCCCTGGTGATCACCGCGCCGCTGGCCGTGCCGTGCCCGCCGTCCCGGGTGCCGGCCAGGTCGACGAGCACCTCGCCGGTGGCCACGCCGACCCGGACCCGCAGCCGCGTGCCGGCCGGCAGCCGCCGGTCCAGCGCGGCCTGGATCTCCAGCCCGGCACGCACCGCCCGGTAGGCGTCGAACCCGTCGGAGCCGTGCGCCCCGAACAGCGCCATCACCGCGTCGCCGACGTACTTCTCCACCACGCCGTGCCACCGCCGCAGCACCGCGGCGACCGTGCCGAAGTACGCCTGTTGCAGCGCCCGGACGTCCTCCGGGTCGAGCCGCTCGACCAGGCCCGTCGACCCGACGATGTCGGCGAAGAGCACGGTGACCGTGCGCCGCTCCTCCGGCACCGGCCAGCGCGCGACGGTGCCGGCTTCCCGACTCCACACGGGCGTGGTGATCAGCATCGCACCCACCCTTTCCCCGGTCCGGCGCCTGACGACCTCCGGAGACTTTCACCACCGGGCCCTCGGGGGATCGGTAGGACGACGTATGTCGACCACCCGCAACCATTAGTCGCAATGTCGACGCGAGGAGTACCACAAGGGCGTTGAGCCCGTAGAACGGTGCGGGGAGCTGTGACTAGGCTGCGGGGCATGGCCAGCGATGTGGACACCGCGCCGCTCGTCGGCCGTGCCGACACGGTGGCGGCGCTCCGGTCGGCGCTGCTCGACGACGTCGCCCCCGGGCAGACCGCGGCGGTGTTCCTCACCGGCGAGAGCGGGGTGGGCAAGTCCCGGCTGCTGGCCGAGGCCGGCGAGCGCCTGCGGGACGCGGGCGCGCTGGTCCTCACCGGCGCCTGCCTCGACATCGGCGACGCCTCCCCGCTGCACCCGCTGCGCCAGGCGCTGCGCCGCCTCGACGCCGACCTGACCGAGGCGCGCACCTCCTCCGCGGTCCGCGGCCTGCTCCAGGTCTTCGACGAGGAGACCCCGGGCCCCGACGGCGCGGGCGCGCTGCTGGAGCGGGTCTCCCGCGGCCTGCACCTGGTCGCCGGCGGGCGGCCGCTGGTGCTCGTCCTCGACGACCTCCAGTGGGTCGACCGGAGCACCCGCCAGCTCCTGCTCTACCTGCTCGCCGGCCTCGGCGACCTCCAGCTGTCGGTGCTCGCCGCGATCCGGGCCGAGTCGTTGCAGGGCGCGCACCCGCTGCGCCGGGTGCTCACCGAGCTGCGCCGGCTGCGCTCGGTCCGGGTGCTCGACCTGGCGCCGCTGGACCGGGCCGGCACCGACGAGCTGGCCGCCGCGATCGTCGGCGCGCCGCTGGCGCCGGAGGCCGCCGACCAGCTGTGGCAGCGCAGTGGCGGCAACCCGTTCGTGGTGGAGGAGCTGGCCCGCGACCTGCGCGACGGCCACGACGGCCTCTCCGACACGCTGCGCGAGGTGTTCCTGGCCCGCGTCGACGCGCTGCCGCAGCCCGCGCACGCCGTGGTGCACGCGGTGGCCGCCGGCGTCGAGCCGGTCGAGCACTGGCTGCTGGCGCAGGTGGTCCGGCTGCCCGGGGACGAGCTGATCGAGGCGGTCCGGGAGGCGGTGGCGCACCGGCTGCTGGTCGGCGCCGACGAGGGCTACCGGCTGCGGCACCGCCTGGTCGCCGAGGTGCTGGCGCACGAGCTGCTCCCCGCCGAGCGGGCCGCGCTGCACCGCCGCTACGCCGAGACGCTGACCTCGGCCACCGCCGAGCTGCACCAGGCCCGGCTGGCCCACCACTGGCGGCTGGCCGGCGAGCCGGCGCGGGCCCTGCCGGCGGCGATGGCCGCCGCCCGCGAGGCCGAGCGGCTGCACGGCTACGCCGAGGCGCACCGCCACTGGTCGGCCGCACTGAGCCTGGCCGACACCCCGGCCACCGTGCTGCCCGACGGCGGCCGGCCCGAGCCGGTCGAGGTGGACCGGGCCGAGCTGCTCACCCACGCGGCAGAGTCGGCGCACCACTGCGGCGAGCACGCCCGCGCGCTGGCCCTGCTGGAGGAGCTGGCCAGCGATCCGGGCGGCCCGCCCACCTGCGCCCTGCACATCCGGCGGGCCCGCTACCTGGCCGCCGCCGGCCGTTCCGCCCCGGCCGAGGCCGAGTACCGGCGGGTGCTGGCCGCGGCCGACTGCACGCCCCGGGAGCGGGCCACCGCCGCCGCCCACCTGGCCGAGCTGCTGCTGCACCTGGGCCGCTACGCCGAGGCCGGCGACCAGGCCCGGGAGGCACTCCGGCTCGCCGCCGAGGTCGAGGGCGCGGCCTCGGAGGTGGTGCTGGCCAGCTCCGCGCTCGGGTTCAGCGAGGCCTACCTGGAGGACCCGGACGCCGGGCTGGCCGTCATGCGCCAGGCGCTGGACACCGCCGAGCGCTCCGGCCGGCCGGAGGACGTGGCCTGCGCGTACCTGCACCTGGCCGAGCTGCTCACCGGGCCGCTGAACATCCTCGAGGAGGGCGTCGTGGTGGCCCGCCGGGGCGCCGAGCGGGTCGCCGAGCTGGGGCTCGGCCGCACCTGGGAGACCCGGCTGCTGGCCATCGCCACCAACGGGCTGTTCCGGGTGGGGCAGTGGGCCGAGGCGGAGAAGGTGGTCGCGGCCGCGCTGCGGCACCGGCCCTCCGGCGCCGACGCGGTCGAGCTGCTGCTCGCCCGGTGCCGGCTCTCCGTCGGCTACGGCGACGTCGAGGCCTCCGACCGCGACCTGGAGGCGGTCGCCACCGTCCTGGCCGGCGGCGGGGCCCGGCACGTGCTGCCGATGCTCATCCTGCGGGCCGGGCTGGCCATGTGGCAGGGCCGGCACGACCTGGCCCGGCAGGCCGTGCAGCGGGGCCTGACCGAGAGCCGCTCCGACGACGTCATCGTGCTGGCCACGCTGGCCTGGCACGGGCTGCGCGCCGAGGCGGAGGCGGCCGCCAGCCGCACCGTCGAGGTGGACCCGAACGCGGTCCGCCGGCTGCGCGAGGTGGTCGACCGGGTGGCCGGCAAGAGCGGGAAGGCGGGCGCCCCGGTGCGGTACGTCGCCGACGCGTTCCTCGCCCTCTGCGCCGCCGAGCTGAGCCGGCTGGACGACGGCCGGGGCGACCCGGAGCTGTGGGCCCGCGCGGCCACCGAGTGGGATCGCCGCAACCACCCCTACCCGGCGGCCTACTCGCGGCTGCGGCAGGCCGAGGCGCTGCTGGCCCGGCGCAGCCGGGTGGCCACCGCCGGCAAGCTGCTGCGGCAGGCCCACCGGACGGCCCAGGCGCTCGGCGCGGTCCCGCTGAGCGAGGAGATCCGTACCCTGGCCGGGCGGGCCCGGGTGGCCCTGGACGACGCTCCGGCCGCCGCCCGTCCCGCGCCCCGGCCCCGGGCCGCGGCGCCGGCCGCGCCCACGGTGGACGAGCTGGACGTGCTCACCGCCCGGGAGCGGGAGGTGCTGGCCGCGGTCGCCGAGGGGCTGACCAACCGGGAGATCGGCCAGCGGCTGTTCATCAGCGAGCGGACCATCGGCGTGCACGTGTCGCACATCTTCGACAAGCTCCAGGTCCGCACCCGGGTGCAGGCCAGCGCCATCTTCCTGCGCAACCGTCCCGAGTAGCCGTACGTCGGCAATACGTCGTTCTACTGATCCGGCCGGCGTACGCCGGCTGGAAGGCTGTCCAGCGTCACCGGCTGGCGTCGTGGGGGCGCCGACCACTGTGGAGGAGAGATGACCGAACCGGTCTGGGGTCCTGTGCACCAGGACATCGTGGGGCTGCTCGCCGACCACCCCGCCGACGTGCCGGCGGTCGTCGACCACCTCACCAAGCTCCAGGACCTGCTGGTCCGGCTGCCTCCGCTGGAGGAGAGCTGCCCGCTGGCCGACTTCAACAAGCTCTACCTGGTCATCACCTCCACGGTGCTCGACGGGCTGTACGACGACCGCTTCACGGACCCGACGTTCCTGGCCCGGCTCGACGTGGAGTTCGCCGCCCGCTACTTCGAGGCGCTGCGGTTCTGGACCGACTCCCACCCGGGCACCCCGAAGGCCTGGTCGTGCCTGTTCCAGCGGATGCGCGGCCCGGACGCCCGGCCGCTGCCGTCGGCCGCCGCCGGGGTGAACGCCCACATCAACTACGACCTGCCGTTCGCGCTGGTGACCACCTTCGACAGCCTGGAGTCCGAGCCGGTCGACGGCAGCGACCAGCACCGCGACTACCTGGAGATCAACAAGATCTTCGCCGAGCGGATCCCGGAGCTGCGCCGCGGCTACCTGGACCACTGGCAGCTGATGATCGACATGGTGAACGGCGACATCGACGACTGGTACCAGGGCGAGCTGGTCGAGTACACCCGGAACGTCGCCTGGCGCAACGCGCAGAAGATCTGGCGGTGCCGGCACGACCCGGATGCCCGCGAGTGTGAGCGGATGCGGCTGGACGACAACGCCGCGCTGCTCGGCCGGCTGCTGCTGTCGCCCCTCGGGGCGTTCCTCCAGTAGCCGGGACGGGGGGTCCCCGCGTCCCGCCGTCCGGGCGCGGGACGCGGGGACGCCGACGTCGCGAGGCCGGCTCGGTCAGCCGCGCCGGGACCGCCCCCGGTACGCCGCCGCGGCGGCCCGGTTGTTGCACAGCTCGCAGCAGTAGCGCTGCCGGCCGGCCCGGGTCCGGTCCAGGTAGGGCGCGTCGCACCCGTCGGCCGCGCAGACGCCGAACCGCTCCGCCCCGCCGGTCGCGGCGGCCCGGGCGAGCGCCCCGGTGACCACGGCGGCGATCGGCCCGACCGGGCCGGGCCGGGGCAGCGGGGTGAGCCGCAGCGTGCCGTCGGGGCCGGGTTCGACCACCGTGCCGGCGCTCACCTCGGCCAGCACCCCGTTGAGGGCGGTCACCCGGGCGGCCGGGTCGGGCGCGGCGAAGACACGGTGGAGCCGGTCGCGCAGGTCGCGCAGCCGGGGCAGGTCCGCCTTGGCGAGCGGGTCGGCGACCTCGGCGAGGCCGAGTTCCCGGGCGGCGGCCCGCAGCCGGGCCACCGAGAGCTGGTCGACCGGGTCCTGGAGCACCCAGTAGCTGTGCAGCAGCGCGATGGCCAGGCGCAGTTCGGGTTCCAGGGGTGGCACCGCGCTCATCCGTGCCTCCTGCCTCGTCCGGTTGCCGACACGCCCGCCGTCCCTCCGCACTTGACCGATCGCCGCCCGCCATCCTAGCGTCGTCAGTTGTAAAACGCAGTTAGAAGCTTATGGAGGTGGCGTATGGGACGTCTGCCCGTCCTCGTGTCCGTGGCGGCGCTGCTGGTCGTCGGCGCGGTCGCCGGCGCCGGCGGGGCCCACGCGGAGGCACCCGCCGAGGCGGCCCCGGCCGCCGCGGACCACGCGACGGCCACGGTGGTCCGCGACATCGAGATCCCGGTCGCCGGGCAGCCGGCCGTCCGGGCCTGGCTGGTCCGGCCGCAGCGCGCCGGCGGCGGGCTGGCCGGGGTGCTGGACCTGCACTGGTTCGAGCCGGGCCGGGCCAGCCAGGACCGCGGCGAGTTCCTGGCCGAGGCGACCGCCCTGGCCGGCCGGGGCGTGGTGTCGGTGCTGCCGCAGCTCACCTTCCCGTGGGCCGGCGACCCGGTCGGCGACGCCCGCGACCGGGCCGCGGTCACCGCCCAGCTCGACGCGGTGCGGGCGGCGTACCGGCGGCTGCTCGCCGAGCCGGGGGTGGACCGGAACCGCACCGCGGTGGTCGGCCACGACTACGGCGCCATGTACGCCGTCGACCTGACCGCCCGGGAGCCCGGGCTGCGCACCGCGGTGCTGCTCGCCCCGGACGCGACCTGGGCCAACTGGTTCGACCTCTACTGGCTCCAGCTCCCGGCGGGGGAGAAGGCGGCCTACCGGGCGGTCTTCGCCGGGCTGGACCCGGTGGACCTGGTCGGACGGCTCGGCGCCGGGGCGTACCTCCAGTTCGCCGGCGCGGACCGGTTCGTCGGCGCGGAGACCCGCGCGGCCTTCGCGGCCGCGGCGCCGCAGGCCAAGGTGTCGGTCTACCCGCAGGAGGAGCACGACCTGGGCGCCGCCCGCACCCGGGACGACCGGCTCGCCTGGCTGGCCGGCCGGCTGGGGCTGCACGGATGACCCGAGGGAACCACCGGACCGGCCGGCGCCTCCGGGCGCCGGCCGGTCCCGGCCCGCGGGGGAGCGGCTGGGCCGGCCCGGGCTGACGGCGCGATCGGGTGTCGGCCCGGCCCGGCCGGGTACCCGGCGGCCATGCCGCACACCGAACCGGTCCGCCGCTTCGCCTTCCGGTTCGATCCGGCGTTCCGGCTGCCGCTGGCCCTGCTGGGGGTCCGGCCCGAGACCGCCCGGGTCGAGCTGGGCCCGGACGAACTGACCGTGCGGTTCGGCCCCTGGCGGCTGCGCACCGCCCGGGACAACGTCAGCGGGGTCGAGCTGGGTGGCCCGTACCGCTGGTGGCGGGCGATCGGCCCGCACCTGTCCCTGGCCGACGGCGGGGTCACCTTCGGCACCGCCGTGGCCGCCGGGGTCTGTCTCCGCCTCGCCACCCCGGTGCCGGCGCTCGTCCCCGGCCCCTGGCCGCGCCATCCGGCCGTCACCGTGACGGTCACCGACCCGGAGGCGCTGCGCGACGCCCTGGCCACCCCGGCCTGATCATCTTTCCCGCTTACCCGGTTCGGCCGGGTCGCGCCCCGGCTACCGCCTACCGTCGGGTCAGGGCCTGAAGGGGTGCAGATGGCGGAGGCACGGGACGGGAGGCAGCCCCGGCGGACGCGGGGGCGCCGCCACCACGCGCAGCCGACCGCGGCGGACCGGGCGCTGCGCGCCGCCCGCGACCCGGAGCACGGCGACCGCGTCCGCGGGGGAGCGCCGACCGTCCCGGAGCGCGTGGAGAGCCCGGTCCGGCCGGCCGAGCCGGCGGGCCGGCTGTCCCGCTGGCTGTTCCAGCACCGGGTGCAGCCGGAAGGCCCGGAGACCCGGGAGCCCCAGGCCCGGCGGCACCCCTGGTGGCAGGTGATGTGCCTGACCGGTGTCGACTACTTCTCCACCCTGTCCTACCTGCCGGGCATCGCGGCGGTGGCGGCCGGGGCGCTGAGCCCGCTCGCCACCCTGCTGATCGTGGCGCTGACCCTGTTGGGGATGCTGCCGATGTACCGGCGGGTGGCCCGGGAGAGCCCGCGCGGGCAGGGCTCGGTGGCCATGCTGGAGCGGCTGCTGCCGTTCTGGCGCGGCAAGCTCTTCGTGCTGGTGCTGCTCGGCTTCGTGGCCACCTCGTGGATCATCACGATCACGCTCTCCGCGGCCGACGCCACCGTGCACCTGCTGGAGAACCCGATCCTGCCCGAGTCGTTCCCGCACGGCACCACGGCGGCGGTGCTGGTGACCGTGGTGCTGCTGCTCATCCTCGGCGGGGTGTTCCTGCTGGGGTTCAGCGAGGCCGTGCAGGTCGCCATCCCGCTCGTCGCGGTCTTCCTCGCGCTGAACGCGGTGATCGTGGCGGCCGGCCTGGCCGAGATCGCCACCGACCCGGGGGCGCTCAGCGGCTGGACCGACCGGCTCACCCGGGTGGGCGGCGCGGGCGACGTGCTGGCCACCAGTGTGCTCGCGTTCCCGCTGCTGGTGCTCGGCCTCTCCGGCTTCGAGACCGGGGTGAGCATGATGCCGCTGGTCAGGGGGGACGGCGGCGACCCCGAGCAGCGGCTCGCCGCCCGGATCCGCAACACCCGCCGGCTGCTCGCCACCGCCGCGCTCATCATGTCGGTCTACCTGATCGCCACCACCTTCGTCACCACCGTGCTGATCCCGCCGGACGAGTTCGCACCGGGCGGGGCGGCCAGCGGCCGGGCGCTGGCCTTCCTGGCCCACGAGCACCTGGGCGAGGCGTTCGGGACGGTCTACGACATCAGCAGCATCCTGATCCTCTGGTTCGCCGGCGCCTCGGCGATGGCCGGCCTGATCAACATCGTGCCCCGCTACCTGCCCTCCTACGGCATGGCGCCCGAGTGGGGCCGGGCGGTCCGTCCGGTGGTGCTGGTCTACACCGCGATCAGCATCGCCATCACGGTGGCCTTCCGGGCCGACGTCAACGCCCAGGCCGGCGCGTACGCCACCGGCATCCTGGCCATGATGGTGTCCGGGGCCATCGCGGTGACCATCTCCGCGTACCGGGCGCGGCACCGGCTCGCCGGCGGCGGCTTCGCGGTGCTCACCCTGGTGCTGCTCTACGCGCTCACCGAGAACGTCATCGAGAAGCCGGACGGCATCACCATCTCCGGGTTCTTCATCGCCGGCATCGTCGCGGTCTCGCTGATCTCCCGGGTGTCCCGGACCACCGAACTGCGCGCCGAGCGGATCGAGTTCGACGACACGGCGCGGCGGTTCGTCGCCGACTCGATCGCCCACGACGGCCGGCTGCACCTGATCGCCAACAAGCGGCAGAGCGGCTCGCTGAAGGAGTACCGGCTCAAGGAGCGCGCACAGCGCGGCATGAACCCGGTGCCCGGCGCCGCCGACGTGCTCTTCCTGGAGATCGACATCAGCGACCCCTCGCGGTTCAGCGAGGTGCTGCGGGTGCGGGGGGTGGAGGTCGGCGGCTACCGGATCCTGCGCGCCGACAGCCCGGCCGCGCCCAACGCCATCGCCGCCATCCTGCTGGCGCTGCGCGACGCCACCGGGGTGCGCCCGCACTGCCACTTCGAGTGGTCCGAGGGCAACCCGATCGCGCACCTGCTGCGCTATCTGATCCTCGGCCGCGGCGACACCCCGCCGGTGGTCCGGGAGATCATCCGCAAGTCCGAGCCGGACCCCGGCCGCCGCCCGGGCATCCACGTCGGCGGTTGAGCGCCGCCTCCGCCCGGCGGCACCGTCCCGGTCCGGCCCCCCGAGGGGTACGCCGACCGCGGGCCGCCCCGGGCTGCGCCCGGCTACCGGTGGGCGGGATCAGGCGAGGCCGCGCACCTGGGTGAGGAAGCCGTCCGCGCAGAAGTCGAGGAAGCCGTCCGGATCCGGGCCGGCGTTCTGCAGCACGATGTGGTCGAAGCCGGCCTCGACGTACGCCCGCGCCTTCGCCAGGTGCGGCGCCGCGTCCGGCCCGACCGAGAACTGCTGCCGGATGTGCTGGTCCTCCACCCAGACCGTGGCCGCGTCGAAGTTCACCGGGTTGGGCAGCTCGCTCATCACCTTCCAGCCGGTGACCGCCCACCGGCTGGTCTCCTTCGCCGCGCGGACCGCCTGCTCCTCGTCCGGGGCCCAGGCCAGCGGCACCTCCGCGTAGCGCGGCCCCTGCCCGCCGGCCTCCCGGTAGTGCGCGACGATCGACGACTTCGGCTCCGTGGCGAACAGCCCGTCGCCCAGTTCGGCGGCCGTCGCCGCGGAGGACCGTCCGCTGGCCGCCACGGCGATCACCGGCGGGGTCTCCGGCAGGTCCCAGACCCGGGCGTCCTCCAGCTGGAGGTGCCGCCCCTCGTACGACTGGTAGCCGCCCTGCCAGAGCAGCCGGATGATCTCCAACGCCTCGCGCAGCCGTTCGTGCCGGCCGCGCACGCTCGGGAAGCCCTGCCCGACCACGTGCTCGTTGAGCCGTTCGCCGGCGCCCACGCCCAGGGTGAACCGGCCGTCGGAGATCAGCGCCATGGTGGCCGCGGCCTGGGCGATGATCGCCGGGTGGTACCGGACCGAGGGGCAGGTGACCCCGGTGGCCAGGCCGAGCGTGCTGGTCTTCGCGGCGATGGCGGCGAGCGCGCTCCAGGTGAAGCAGGAGTGCCCCTGCACCTCCAGCCAGGGGTGGTAGTGGTCGCTCATCTCGACGAAGTCGAAGCCGGCCTGCTCGGCGCGGACCGCCTGCCGGATGAGCTCCTGGGGGCCGAAGGCCTCCGAGGCCAGCTTGTAGCCGATCTGCATCGCCCTGGTCTCCCGTCCCCCGCACGGCTGGACCGCTGCCCTTCCCGCCCCGCGCCCCGCCAAACGCCGCCGCCGGCCCGGGGCGACGATCGGCCGGGGAACCCGAGGAACCCAGCCTCCTAGGACGGCGGAGGGGCGGTGACGCCGCGCGCGGCGGGCACGGAACGGCCCGCGCCCCGGGGGAGCGGGCGCGGGCCGGAGAGGGGTGCGGGTGGGGCCTACTTGGACGGCTCCGGGAGCTTGCAGTCCACCTTGGGGTTCGCGCCGATGTAGTTCAGCGGGCCGGCCACGATGGTGACCAGGATGGTGCCGGCCTCGGCGCAGTTGGTGTCGTCGTTGGCGTAGTAACCGCGCTGGCCCGCGGCGATGGCGCCGATGATGAGCCAGATGACGACCAGGACGCCGACTATCGAGGTGCCGCGCATGCGTTGCCTCCACTGGGGTTGTGGTGGATTCGAGGTGGAGGCCATGTACCCAGATCCGGTGAACGGTCAAACGGCGCCGGGCTTCCCGCGCGGCCGATTTCGACCATCGACGTGGCTCAGTGCGGCGGGGCGGGGTCCTCCGGCGGCCGGCCCCGGCTGCGCAGATGGTCGGCGAGGGCCACCCCGGCCAGCACCAGCATCGCCCCGAGGGCGGCGTAGACCGGTGCGAGGAACAGCAGGCCGGGAGCGATGGTGAGCAGCGCCAGGATGCCGCCGGGGCGGGAGAGCGAGACCCGGCTGAACACCTCGTACTCGAAGGCGGCGCGACCGGCCAGGAAGAGCGCCGGCCCACCGAGGATGACCGCCAGCCAGGCCGGCGGGGTGTGCCCGGTCGGTTCGAGCAGCACCAGGTCGAAGCCCGCCGCGCTGGTCACCACCCCGGCCACCATGAGCAGGTGGGTGTAGGGGGCGGTGTTCAGGAACTTGCTCGGCTGTTTCGACATGGCGATGGCGTGCGGCAGCAGCTCGCCGGACTTGTGCACGTAGATCCGCCAGAGCAGCAGCGTGGTGGCGAACGCGACGGCGAACGCGCCGATGTTCTCCGTCTCGGAGTGGTGCAGGCTGAAGACGGTGCCGGTGACCAGGATGGCGTCGCCCAGGGCGATGATGAAGAACTGCTGGTAGCGCTCGGAGAGGTGCTCGGCGGTGACGTTGCGCTGGGCGTCCGGCACCACGCCGAGGCCGGGCACCGGGTACGCGAGCCGGAAGCCGAGGTAGTCGATGGCCAGCGCCAGCACCCAGAGCGCCTCGCGGGCGTGGCCGCCCACCTTGGCGCCGACGAGCCAGGGAATCGCGGAGATCGCGAACCAGATGAAGATGCGGGCCGCCCGGCGCTGCGTCTGCCGGTGGCGCCGGACCGTCGGCATGAGGAACAGCCCGCGTCCGAGATGGATCGCCACGTACGTCCCGGCGAAGACCAGCCCGCGGGCGCCGAAGGCCTCCGGGATGGCGGTGGTCATCAGCAGCGCCCCGAACATCACCGCGATGATCAGCAGCTTGATCTCGGGGCGTAGCGGGTCGTACATGTCGGTGACGAGGGTGGTGATCGCCCAGGTCCACCACATCGCCATCAGCATGATCAGTGACTGGAGGGCCCGCTGCCAGTCGACCTCGGTGATCAGGCCGCGCGAGATGAGGGCGAGCGCGACCACGTACACGAGGTCGAAGAAGAGCTCCAGCAGGGTCACCCGGCGCGGTGCCTCGGGATCGCGGACCGGTGGCCGCCGCTCGGCGGGCTGCTCCGGCGTGGCGGTGGGCACGAGCTGCTCCTGCGGTGGCGGGATCGGCGCGGCGGGCCGTCCGGCCCTGCACCGACCGTAGCGACGCCCGCCCGGACCCGTGCCGGGTTTCCGGCATTCGCGCTCGTCCGAGCCGCCGCGCCGCTGACCGGCCGTCCGGCCCCGGACGGGCCGGCGCGACGGCCGCCGGACACGGCGCGGGCCGGTGGCGACCGTTCGGTCACCACCGGCCCGGAAGGTCGGATCAGGCGTCCTCGCCGGCGCCGACCGGCAGCACCCGCTCGGCCTCGGCGCGGGCGCCGGCCAGCACCTTCGCCTGCTGCGACCAGGTCGCCAGGCCCGGGGCGGCGCGCAGGCCGGCGGCCTTGACGGTCTCCCGCAGCGCCGCCTCGTCCAGCTCGGCGAGCTGCTGGTAGGTGCGGATGCCGGCGGCCTGGAGGGCGGCGGCCAGCTTCGGCCCGATGCCCTGGATCCGCCGGAAGTCGTCCGGAGCGGCGTCGCCCACCTGGGCCGGAGCGGCGTCCTCGACCGCGGCGCGGGGCGCGGGCACGGTCACCGGCGCGGCCGGCTCGGCCTCCGCGACCGGCTCGTCGGCGGCCGGCACGGCCACCGGCTCGGCAGCGGCCACCGGCTCGGCGACGGGCGCCGGGTCGGTCACGGCGGCCGGACGCGCAGCTGGCTCCTCCTCGGCGGCCACCGGCTCCGGCGCGGTCCGGGCCGGCTCGGCCTCCTCGTCGGCGGTCACCGGCTCGGCGGCCGCCAGGGCGGCCGGCTGGGTCTCCTCGGCCACCGGCTCGGCCGCGCGGGCCGGCTCGTCCTCGGTCCGGGCCGGCTCGGTGACCGTCACCGGCTCGGCGGACGGCAGTGTGGTGGCCTCGGCGGCCAGCGTGGCGGTGGCCGGCGGCGCGTCCTGCTCGGCCGGGGTCGACTCCTCGGTCACGGCGGCGGGCGCCGGCACGTCGTCGACCACCGCCTCCGGCCGCTCCCGGTCGACCGTGGCGGTCACCTCGGGCGCCGGGGCGGCGGCACCCTCCACCGTGGGCGTACCGGCGCCGGCGGCGCTCCGGCGGCCGCTCACCACCCACCCGATGACCAGGCCCACCAGCAGGGCCAGGATCACGACCAGCCACTGCCCGAAGCTCGACGGCATGGCCAACCTCCTCCTATGTACGTGCACGACATTCGCGAGAAAACTCGGGGCAGCTTCGCACACGGGCGCGCGGGGCGACAGGAGGGTCGGCGGCTACCGCCGCCGGTGGGACGGGCGGTGCCGGCCGGTGGCCGCGGCATGACCGAGCGTGTGCCGCGCGGGCGGCGGAAGGGGCGCCCCGGACCCCTGGTGCCGTTCGAGGGTCCGGGGCGCCCCGGTCGGTGGGGTGGAACGTCAGCAGATCCGGCGGGGCGCCGGCAGGTCGGCCGCGTCCCAGCTGTAGAAGCAGCAGGCCACGGCGTCCCGGGGAGAGTGCCAGGTCGGCAGGTACGCCGAGGTGTGCGCGGACAACCGCTCGTTGACCTGCTGGTAGAACGGGTTGCCGCGGGCCTCGGCGGCCAGGTCCGGGTCGACGTCGACCGTCTCCATGAGGTGCACGCACAGGTCGTGCAGGTAGTACAGCGACCGGTGCCGTACGCCGGTGAGGCGGGGCAGTTCGGTGGCGTCGGACTCGGCGAAGATCTGTGCCACCCGGCCCTGCGCCCCCGGCACGATCCGGCTGACGACCAACAGTCGACTCATCGGGCCCCCTCTCGCCGCTGGTGGTGCGCCGACCCCGGCCCAGAGGCGTCGGTCACCGTGCGGCCCACCCTGCCGGGCCGGCTGTCACCTGGCCGTCACGGCCCGCCGGCCGGCATTGATGGCGGTGGTGACGCCGGTGGCGGTCAGCGGGGGTGCGGCGTGGTGGGCGCGGTCGAGCCGCGCGGCGCCGAGCCGGCCGGGCGGCCGGGGGCGTTGGTCCGGTCGGCACGCCGCGGTGGGGCCTCCCGCCGGCTGGCGCGCCGGATCGGGGCGAGGGTCTCGTCGAGCAGCGCGCACATCGCCGGGGACGGCTCCAGGCGCAGCTCGCGCAGCAGCAGGTCCCGGTAGACGTAGAAGGCGTGCACGGCCTCGAAGGCGTTGCCCTCGGCGAGGTGGATGCGGACCACCAGGCGGTGCGGGGTCTCCCGCAGCGGTTCGGCGGCCATGGCCTCCAGCGCCGCCTCCAGGGCCTCGCCGTGCCGGCCGGCGGCCAGGTGGTTGCCGGCCAGTTCCTCCAGCATGTGCAGCCGGAGCTGGCGCAGCCGTTCCCGTTCGAGCAGCACCCAGTCGTCGTACCAGCCGGGGAGGAGGTCGTGCCGGCCGGCGCCGGCCGCGTTGCGGGGCACCTCGCCCTCGCGGACCCGGGCGGCGGTCGCGACCAGCTCGTCGACGTCGAGGCGGACGGTGGAGCCGAGGCGGACGGTGTCACCGTCCGTGCACAAGGGGCAGCAGGGGTCCTGGCGGAGCCGCCACAGCGCGGTGCGCAGCGAGGAGAGCGCCCGGTCCTCGGAGGTCTCGGGCCAGAGCAGGCCGGCGAGGTGGCTGCGGGTGGCGGCCGGGCGGAGCCCGATGAGGGCGATGACCCGTTGCAGGCCCCGGGGCACCACCACGGGGACGTCGTCGTGGAGCAGCCGGAACCCGCCGAGCAGGTGCAGCGACACCCGTGGGGCGGGGTCTCCCGCCGTCGGCATTCTCGATCCACCGGACACGGGCGCACCCCCTGCACCGGAACCCTCGTCCCGACCGTCCTCTGTTGCCCGCTCGGCTGCCCGCGACGCCGGTGTCGGAACGGCTCCGCCGTGGCGGAGAAAGCCCGCTGTGGCCGGGCTGACCGGTACGCAGGATATCAACTCTTGTTACTCTGAGTCAACGCTGCGTCGGTTTGCTGACCGTCCGTAATGGCCGGACGAACGGGCTGTGAACTGCGAAGAAGTGTCGCTATCTATGTGCGGCAATTGATCTTCCCACAGCTCCCGCACAGTTTGCGTCAACGCAGCGTCACCGAGATCCCCGCTCGATGGTGGCCGGTTGACGCCGCGTTGACGGTGCCGGCGGCACCGTGTCGCCAGTCGTCCGGCGAGACCGGTCGTCACGCACCGGGACGCAATCAGGGGAGGCTGCGCATGGACCGCTCGCTCATCGTCGCCAAGGTGGTGCCGACCGCCGAGGATCGGGTCGCCGAGATCTTCGCCGCGTCCGACGCGACGGAACTTCCCGGCCTGGTCGGCGTCCGGCACCGCTCCCTCTACCGGCTGCACGACCTCTACGTCCATCTCCTGGAGACGGAGGCGCCGGCCGAGGGGGCGGTGGAGGAGGCACGCGGCCATCCCGAGTTCGTCCGGGTCAGCGAGCGGCTCCGCCCGTACATCTCGCCGTACCTGCCGACCTGGCAGTCACCGCGCGACGCCATGGCCCACTGCTTCTACCGGTACGACGCCCCCGGGCGGCGGTCGTGACCACCACCGCGCCCCAGGACGAGCAGCTCTGGTCCCGCTGCGACGGCTGCGCCTCCCTGCTCTACCGCAAGCGGCTGCGGCGCAACCTCGACGTCTGCCCGGAGTGCGGGTCGCACGCCCGGCTCGACGCCCCGGACCGGGTGGCGCAGCTGGTCGACCCGGACTCGTTCACCCCGCTGCCGGACCCGGCGGTGCGGGTCGACCCCATCGGGTTCGTCGACGCGCTGCCCTACCCGCACCGGCTCGGCGCGGCCCGCGCCGGCACCGGCCTCGACGAGGCGGTGCTCTGCGGGACCGCCCGGGTCGGCGGCCACCCGGTCGCCCTGGCCGTGATGGACTTCCGCTTCCTCGGCGGCAGCCTCGGCTGCGCGGTCGGCGAGCTGATCACCCGGACCGCGGAGCGGGCCCTGGCCGACGCCACGCCGCTGGTGCTGGTCACCGCCTCCGGCGGGGCGCGGATGCAGGAGGGCGCACTGTCGCTCATGCAGATGGCCACGGTCAGCCAGGCCGTCGCCGGGCTGCGCGAGGCGGGACTGCTCACCGTCAGCGTCATCACCGACCCCACGTACGGCGGGGTGGCCGCCTCCTTCGCCACCAACACCGACGTGGTGCTCGCCGAGAGCGGCGCCCGGCTGGGCTTCGCCGGCCCCCGGGTGATCCGTCAGGTCACCGGCGCCACGCTGCCGGACGGCTTCCAGACCGCCGAGTTCCTGCTCCGGCACGGCCAGATCGACCTGGTGGTGCCCCGGCACGCGCTGCGCGGCCGGTTGACCGCGCTGCTCGCCGCCGCCGAGGCCGGCCGGCGGGTGCCCGTACCCCGGCAGGAGCCGGCGCCGCGACCGGCCGTCGCGGCCGGCGCGCCCGCCACCGCGAACGGCTCGGCCCGGGACGCCTGGGAGACCGTTCGCACGGCCCGGCACCCCGGCCGGCCCACCACCCTCGACTACCTGGAGACCGCCTTCGACGGCTTCGTGGAGCTGCACGGCGACCGCCTCGGCGCGGACTGCCCGGCGATCGTCGGCGGGGTGGCCCGGCTCGACGGCCGGCCGGTGATGGTGATCGGCCACCAGAAGGGACACACCACCGCCGAGCTGGTGGCGCGCAACTTCGGCATGGCCAGCCCGGCCGGGCACCGCAAGGCCCTGCGGCTGATGCGCCTCGCGGCCCGGCTCCACCTGCCGGTGGTGACCCTCGTGGACACCCCGGGCGCCGACCCGGGTGTGGACGCCGAGCAGCAGGGCCAGGCCGCCGCCATCGCGGAGAACATCCTCGCGCTGAGCGTGCTGCCCACGCCGGTCGTCGCGGTGGTCACCGGTGAGGGCGGCAGCGGCGGCGCGCTCGCCCTCGCGGTCGCCGACCGGGTGCTCATGCTGGAACACGCCGTCTACTCGGTGATCAGCCCGGAGGGCTGCGCCGCGATCCTCTGGCCGGACAGCTCGGCCGCGCCGCAGGCCGCCCGGGCGCTCCGGCTCACCGCCGCCGACCTGTGCCGGCTCGGCGTGGTCGACGAGGTGGTGCCCGAGCCCCGGCCCGCCGCCCACGACGACCCGGCCGGCGCGGCCGAGCTGCTGCGCCGGGCGGTGGGGGCGAACCTCGCCCCGCTGCTCGCCGTGCCGCCGGCCACCCTGGTCCGCCGGCGCCGGCAGCGGTTCCGCCGCTTCGGCGCGGCCCGCTCGGCCGGCCCGAACCCGCCGGGCGAGGCGACCCGGAACGGTGCGCGAACGGAGGTGGCGCGGTGAGCGCGAGGAGTGAGCCGGTCCTGCGAGCCCCGCAGTCGCGAACGGAGGTGGCGCGGTGAGCGCGAGGAGTGAGCCGGTCCTGCGAGCCCCGCAGTCGCGAACGGAGGTGGCGCCGTGACCGGGGACGGTGGGCCCGAGGAGGTGCTGGACGGGCTGAGCCGGCACGCCCGCAAGCTGGTCGCCGAGCTGGCCGGCCCGGTGCGCCGGGTACGGCTGCGCAGCGGCGAGACGGTGCTCGAGGTGGAGTGGCACGACCCGGCCCGGCCGGCGCCCGCACCGCGTACCGAGGTGGCGCCGGTCACCGAACCGCGGGCCCAGGCGGCGCCGGTGACGGACCGGCCGACGGTGCGGGCGCCCGTGGTGGGCACCTTCTACCGGAGCCCCGAGCCCGGCGCCGCCCCGTTCGTGGCGGTCGGCGACGTGGTCCGGCCCGGCCAGGTGGTCGGCATCGTCGAGGCGATGAAGTTGATGAACGAGGTGACCGCCGGCCAGGCCGGCCGGGTGGTCGAGGTGCTGGTGGAGGACGGCAAGCCCGTCGAGTACGACCAGCCACTGATCGCCCTGGAACCGCTCACCGGACGGGACGCCTGATGTTCGACAAGGTACTTATCGCCAACCGGGGCGAGATCGCGCTGCGCGTGCTGCGCGCCTGCCGGGAACTGGGCGTCCGGACGGTGGTGGTGCACTCCAGCGCCGACGCCGACTCGCTGCCGGTGCGGCTGGCCGACGAGACCGTCCGGATCGGACCGGCGGCCAGCCGACAGAGCTACCTGAACGCCGCCGCGATCGTCGAGGCGGCCCGGCAGACCGGCGCCCAGGCCGTGCACCCCGGCTACGGCTTCCTCTCCGAGGACGCCGACTTCGCCGAGATCTGCGCGCAGAACGGGCTCACCTTCGTCGGCCCGCCGCCGCAGGTGATGGCCGCCCTCGCCGACAAGTCCACCGCGCGGGCGCTGATGAGCAAGGCCGGCCTGCCGCTGCCGCCGGGCAGCGTGCGGACGCTGCCGACCGCCGCCGACGCGCTCGACGTGGCCGCCGAGGTCGGCTACCCGGTGATCGTCAAGGCGGCCGCCGGCGGCGGCGGGCGCGGGATGACCGTGGTCCGCTGCGCCGCCGAGCTGCCCCGGGCGTACGCCCGCACCCGCGCCGCCGCCCAGGTCGCCTTCGGCGACGACCGGGTGTACGTCGAGCGGTACCTGGCCGACGCCCGGCACGTCGAGGTGCAGGTGCTCTGCGACGGCCACGGCAACGGGATCCACCTGGGCACCCGGGACTGCTCGGTGCAGCGCCGGCACCAGAAGCTCGTCGAGGAGGCACCCGCCCCGGCGCTGCGACCGGCCACTCTGGACACCCTGGCCGAGACCGCGCTGCGCGGCGCCCTCTCGGTCGGCTTCACCGGCGCCGGCACCGTCGAGTTCCTGGTCGACGAGGCGGAGCGCTGCCACTTCCTGGAGATCAACTGCCGGATCCAGGTGGAGCATCCGGTGACCGAGATGGTCACCGGCATCGACCTCGTCCACGAGCAGCTGCACGTGGCCGCCGGCACGCCGCTGCGCTGGCGGCAGGAGGACGTCCGGCTGCGCGGGGTGGCGGTCGAGTGCCGGGTCAACGTGGAGGACCCGGACCGCGGCTTCGCCCCGGCTCCCGGCCGGCTGGACCGGTTCCGGCCGCCCGGCGGCCCGTTCACCCGGGTGGACACCCACGGCCACGTCGGCTACCTGGTCAGCCCGCACTACGACTCGCTGCTGGCCAAGGTGGCGGTCTGGGCGCCGGACCGGGACGGCGCGCTGGACCGGCTCGACCGGGCGCTCGGCGAGTTCGAGGTGAGCGGTCCGGGGGTGCGCACCACCATCCCGTTCGCCCGGCGGGTGCTGCGCGACGCCGCCTTCCGCGCCGGACGGCACACCACCGCCCTGGTCGACCGCCTGCTCACCCCGCCCGCCACCGACATCGCACCCGCCACCGACGTCGTACCCGCCGCCGACCGCGCGCTCGCCGCCGACGTCGCGCCGGTCGCCGACCGGGCCGGACCGGCCGTGCCCGCCCCCGTGCCCGACACCCGAGCCGACGCCGACCCGGCCGGCCGTACCCCCGTCACCGCCGTGCCCGCCGCCGGCCCGAACGCCTGGAGGAACCGATGACCGTCGCCCCCGACCGACCGCTCGCCACCGAGATCACCGACATCCTGGTGACCCACTGCGGCCTGGACGCCGACGCGGCCGCCCGCACGCCGGCCGCCAGCCTGGAGGAACTGGGCATGGACTCGCTGGCGCTGCTCGAACTCTCCGCGGTCGTGGCCGACCGGTGGCGGGTGAAGATCCCCGAGCAGGCCGGGCAGCTCAGCATCGCCGGCGTGGCCGACCTGGTGGCCCGGAAGGCGGACCCGCCCGGGCACACCGAGAACGCCGTCGACATCGCCGCCCCGCTGCCGCTGGTCTGGGAGATCACCAACGACGTCGCCCGGTGGACCGAGCTGTTCACCGAGTACGCGGTGGCCGAGATCCTGCACCGGGAGGGCGACACGGTCCGGTTCCGGCTCACCATGCACCCCGACGAGAACGGCACGTCGTGGAGCTGGGTCAGCGAACGCACCGCCGACCCGGCCACCCGCGAGGTGCACGCCCGCCGGGTGGAGACCGGCCCGTTCGAGTACATGCGCATCCACTGGCGCTACGACGAGATCCCCGGCGGCACCCGGATGACCTGGGTGCAGGACTTCGCCATGAAGCCCACCGCGCCGGTCGACAACGCCGGCATGACCGAGCGGATCAACACCAACAGCAAGGTCCAGCTCGCCGTCATCAAGGAGCGGATCGAGCGGGCACACGCGGGAGGCGCGCGATGACCGACACCACCACCGCCCGGGTCTCCGTCCACGACGTCACCGCCGACCGGCGGCGCGGCGGTGAGCTGCGGGTGCTGCTCGGCCCGAAGACCGTCGGCAGCACCTCGGGCTTCATGGGGGTGGCCACGCTGGCGCCGGGGGAGCGGATCGCCGAGCACTACCACCCCTACAGCGAGGAGTTCCTCTACGTGGCCCGCGGGGCCATCACCGTCGACCTGGACGACCGGCCGGTTCCCCTCGCGGCCGGGGAGGCGCTCTACGTGGCCAAGGACGTGCGGCACCGGCTGCGCAACACCGGCGACGAGCCGGCCGAGGTGGTCTTCCACCTCGGACCGCTCGCCCCCCGCCCGGAGCTCGGCCACGTCGACACCGAGAACGCCCCACCACCCCGGAAACCGTCGTGACCGGCCGGCGCACCGTGGTCACCGGCGTCGGCGTCGTCGCACCCGGCGGCGCCACCCGGGACCGGTTCTGGAAGACCATCACCGAGGGGCGCACCGCCACCCGCCGGATCAGCTTCTTCGACCCGTCGCCGTTCCGTTCGCAGATCGCCGCCGAGTGCGACTTCGACCCGGACGCCGCCGGCATCACCCTCGCCGAGCGGCAGCGCGCCGACCGGTACGTGCAGTTCGCCCTCGCCTGCTCCGCCGAGGCGCTCGCCGACAGCGGGCTGACCCTCTCCGACGCCGACCGGGAACGGGCCGGCGTGGTGCTCGGCACCGCCGTCGGCGGGACCATGGCGCTGGAGAAGGAGTACGTCCGGGTCAGCGACTCCGGCCGGCGCTGGCTGGTCGACCACACCCTCGGCGGGCCGTACCTGTACCAGGCCCTGGTGCCGAGCAGCCTGGCCGCCGACGTGGCCTGCCGGCACGGCCTGCACGGCCCGGCCCAGGTGATCTCCACCGGCTGCACCTCCGGCATCGACGCCATCGGCTACGCCCACCAGCTCGTCGCCGACGGCGAGGCGGACATCGTGCTGGCCGGGGCGTCCGACTCGCCGATCTCCCCGGTCACCGTCGCCTCGTTCGACGCCATCGGCGCCACCAGCCCGGACAACGACGACCCGGAGCACGCCTCCCGGCCGTTCGACGCCGACCGGCACGGCTTCGTGCTGGCCGAGGGCGCGGCAGTGCTGGTGCTGGAGGAGGCCGAGCACGCCCGCCGCCGGGGCGCGCACGTCTACTGCGAGGTGGCCGGTTACGCCAGCCGCAGCAACGGCTTCCACATGACCGGGCTGCGCCCCGACGGGGCGGAGATGGCCGTGGCCATCAGCGACGCGCTGCGCCAGGCGCGCCTCGCCCCGTCCGCCGTGTCGTACGTCAGCGCGCACGGCTCCGGCACGCGGCAGAACGACCGGCACGAGACCGCGGCGTTCAAGCGGGCGCTGGGCCCGGCCGCGTACCGGGTGCCGATCAGCTCGATCAAGTCGATGGTCGGGCACTCGCTCGGCGCGATCGGCTCGATCGAGATGGCCGCGTGCGCGCTGGCCATCGAGTACGGCGTGGTCCCGCCCACCGCCAACTGGGCCACCCGGGACCCCGAGTGCGACCTGGACTACGTGCCCAACGAGGCCCGGGAGGTGCCGGTGGACGTGGCGCTGTCGGTGGGCAGCGGCTTCGGCGGCTTCCAGTCGGCGATGGTCTTCCGCCGGATGGCGGTGCACGCATGACCGCGCGGGCCGTGGTGACCGGGATCGGGGTGGTCGCGCCCACCGGCGTCGGCGCCGACGCGCACTGGGCGGCGGTACGGGCCGGCACCCGGCGCACCGGGCCGATCACGCTGTTCGACCCGGCGACCTATCCGACCCGGATCGCCGGGGAGGTGCCCGACTTCGACCCGGCCGGCTTCAGCGACACCCGGCAACGGGTGCAGACCGACCGGTGGACCCATCTCGGTTTCGCCGCCACCCGGCTGGCGCTGGCCGACGCCGGCCTGCCCGAGGAAGCTCCCGACCCGTACCGGTGGGCGGTCACCCTGGCCAGTTCCTCCGGGGGCAACCTGTTCGGGCAGAAGGAGCTGCAACGGCTCTGGGGCGGGCCGACCCGGACCGTCGGGGCGTACCAGTCGATCGCCTGGTTCTACGCGGCCAGCGTCGGGCAGCTCTCGATCCGGCACCAGCTCAAGGGGCCCTGCGGGGTGACCGTCTCGGAGGCGGCCGGCGGGCTGGACAGTCTCGCCCACGCGGTGCGCACCATCCGCCGCGGCACCCCGCTGGTGGTGGCCGGGGCGACGGAGTGCCCGCTCAGCCCGTACGCGCTGGCCTGCCAGCTCCGCTCCGGGCTGCTCAGCGACGTGGCCGACCCGGAGCGGGCGTACCGGCCGTTCGACGCGGGCGCCGCCGGCTACGTGCCGGCCGAGGGCGGCGCGGTCTTCGTGGTGGAGGAGCTGGGGCACGCGCTGTCCCGGGGCGCCCGGATCTACGGGGAGATCACCGGCTGGGCGGCCACCCACGACGGCGCACCGACCGATCCCGAGGCCGGCCCCGATCCGGTCCACTACGCCCGGGCGCTGCGGCTGGCCCTGGACCGGGCCGCGGTCCGCCCGCACGACGTGGACGTGATCTGGCCGGACGCGCTCGGCGTGCCCGCGTACGACCGGGCCGAGGCGGCCGCCCTGCGTTCGGTCTTCGGCGCGGCCACCCCGCCGGTGACCACGCAGAAGCCGCTGACCGGCCGCGCCCACCAGGGCGGATCGGCGCTGGACGCGGCCACCGCGCTGCTCGCCTTCCACCACGGCCTGCTGCCCGCCTCGGCCGGTCCGGAGCAGCCGGCGCCCGGTTGCGAGCTGACCTTCCTGCGCCGGCCGCGCCCGCCGCGCAGCCGCATCGCCCTGGTCGGGGCGCGCGGCTTCGACGGCTTCAACAGCGCGCTCGTGGTGCGGGGGGCCGCACCGCCGCCCGCGGGTGGCGGCGGGTGACGGGGGCACCGGACGACGGCGGCGCGGCCCCCGGAGCCGGCCGTCGGCTCAGGCGTGCAGGTCGGCCAGGACGCGGGCGCGGGTGGGGTGGCGCAGCTTCCGCAACGCCTGGCTCTCGATCTGGCGGACCCGTTCCCGGGTCAGCCCGATCCTCGTGCCGATCTCGTCGAGCGTGCTCGGCCGGTCGTCGTCGAGGCCGAACCGCTGGCAGATGACGGTCGCCTCGCGCTCCGACAGGGTCTCGAGCACCTCGTCCAGGTAGCGGCGCCGCCACGACGACACCACGACGGTGGCCGGGTCGGGCGCCTCGTCGGCGACGAGGTTGCCCAGCTCGGTCGTGCCGGCGGCCCCGGCGACCGGGGTGTGCAGCGAGATCGGCTCGCGGTCGTGCCGCAGCAGCAGCTCCACCTTCTCGACGGGTACGTCGAGCCGGGCGGCGATCTCGGCGGGCGTCGGCTCCCGGTCGAGCTCGCCGGCCAGGGCGCGGCGGGTGCGGTTCACCCGGTTGAGCACCTCGACGAGGTGCGCCGGCAGGCGGACGGTGCGGCTCTGGTCGGTCAGGGCACGGCCGATGGCCTGCTTGATCCACCAGGTCGCGTACGTCGAGAACTTCAGCCCACGCCGGTGGTCGAACTTCTCGACCGCCCGCATCATGCCGATGGTGCCCTCCTGGACCAGGTCGAGCAGCGGCAGCCGGCCGGCGAGCGCGTACCGTTTCGCCACCGAGACGACCAGCCGCAGGTTGGCCTCGATCATGTGGTGCCGGGCGCGCCGCCCGTCGGCGACGAGTCGCCGCAGCCGGTCCCGCTCGGCCGCGCCGACCCGGTCGCCGTCGTCGTCCAGGCGCCGCTGCGCCAGGCCGCCGGCCTCGATGCGGGCGCCGAGGCGCGTCTCCTCCTCGGCCGTGAGCAGCGGCGTGCGTCCGATCGTCCGGAGGTAGTCGGCCACCGCGTCGGTGGTGGGGCCGG
>NZ_JBSSLX010000073.1:0-24304 GCF_053890995.1 Micromonospora sp. I033
GAATGTGTATAAGAGACAGCCCTGCGACGCCCGATCGCTCTCGCCGCCCTGCGGCGGCCAGACGGCGTCTCCGCCCTGCGGCCAGTCGGCGTCCGCGCCCTGCGGCGCCCGGTCGGCGTCGGGGTGCCCGGCCGGGCCGGCCTGCCGCGCCGGCCAGGCGTACCCCCGCTCGGGGCCGGCCCACCGGGGGTCGGGGTCGGCGTGACCCGCCGCGGTCGGCCCGGTCTCCGGCCAGGGCAGGCCGGACCGGGCCTCGGCCGGTGGCACCGGCGGTGCGGCGTCTGGCCAGGGCAGGGCGGGCGCGCCCTGCTGGCGCGGAACGTCCTGCCCCGGCCAGAGGCCGGTCGGCTGTCCAAAGGCGTTGTGCTGGTCTCGCTCGGCCGGCATGACCCTCCCTGGATGGCGGCGGCCCGTCTCTCGGGGCTCAGGTCGGACGTGCATTCCGACCGACGATAGCCTCCGTTCACCTGGGCCGTGCGTACCGCAACACTCAGCCGAACGCCCCACCCGGGGTGTCGGTAACGGTCGAAGCGGGCATCTCGACCCCGGTGCGGGCGATCGCGTCGAGCAGCCGGTCGGCCAGCTCGGGGCGGCAGACCAGCAGGTCGGGCAGGCGCGGGTCGGCCCGGTTGTAGCGCAGCGGCGACCCGTCGATCCGGGACGCGTGCATGCCGGCGCCCAGGGCCACCGCCACCGGCGCGGCGCTGTCCCATTCGTACTGGCCGCCCGCGTGGACGTACGCGTCGACCTCGCCGGTCACCACGGCGCACACCTTGACCCCGGCGGAGCCCATCGGGACGGCCTGCGCGCCGAGCAGCTCGACCAGCTCGCCGACGAAGGCCGGCGGCCGGCTGCGGCTCACCGCGATCCGGATCGGCCCGTCGACCGCCTTCGGGGTCGGGCAGGCGGTGCCGAGGATGAGCTGCTCACCGTCCACGGTGGTCCGGGCCGGCATGCCGACCGCGCCGGCGACCAGGGCGCCGTCCGGCGCGGCCGAGCGCTGCCAGAGCGCCACGTGCACCGCCCAGTCGTCCCGGCCGGCCTCGGAGAACTCCCGGGTGCCGTCGAGGGGGTCGATGATCCAGACGCGGTCGGCGTCGTGCCGGGGCGCCCGCTCGCCGTCGGCCCAGGCCCGCCGCGAGTCGGCCTCCTCCTCGGAGAGCACCGCGTCCGCCGGCCGCCAGCGGGCCAGCGCCGCGGTCATCAGCTCGTGCGACGCGCGGTCGCCGGCGTCCTTGAGCGCCTTCGGGTCGGC
Organism: Micromonospora sp. I033; assembly: GCF_053890995.1. Taxonomy (NCBI): domain Bacteria; kingdom Bacillati; phylum Actinomycetota; class Actinomycetes; order Micromonosporales; family Micromonosporaceae; genus Micromonospora; species Micromonospora sp. I033. The sequence goes on from NZ_JBSSLX010000073.1 coordinate 1,256, forward strand.
GAAGCCCTGCCGGTCCCGCAGCGCGGTGAGCGCCTCGCCCGCCCGGCCGGCCAGCCACTGCGCGAACTGCTGGTCGTCGAGCCGTCCGGCCTCGTCCTCGGTCACGAGCCTCACCACCTGTCTCCCCGGGTCTGCCGCGACCCGCAATCCTTCGGCGGCCGGTCGTCCCGGCGCCAGCTTCCGGTCGGATGGTAGACAGCCGTGAACTCGTCTCGGATCTCCGTAGGCCCTGGTGGACGGAGCGGGCGCCCGCATGTTGAACTTCGCGTGTATGGCGGTCGGACCCGCCGGACCAGGCCCTAGGCTCGTGCGCATGACCGCCGAGCAGCTGATCTCCTTCGCCCGTGGCGCTCCCTCACTGGACATCGTCGATGTCGAGGGGCTCAAGGCCGCCGCCGTCCGCGCCTTCGACGCCGACCCCGCCGGGATCACGGCGTACGGCACCTCCGTCGGTTACCCGCCCCTCCGGAAGTGGATCGCGGAGAAGCACGGCGTCGAGGCCGACCAGGTGCTGATCACCAACGGTTCGCTCCAGGCCGACGCGTTCCTCTTCGACCACCTGGTCCGCCGGGGCGACGCGGTGGTGGTCGAGCGTCCGACGTACGACCGGACGCTGCTCAACCTCCAGCAGATGGGCGGCGAGATCCACGGCGTGACGATCCAGCCGGACGGTCTGGACACCGCCGAGCTGCGCAAGCTGCTGGAGTCGGGGGTGCGGCCGCGGCTGGCCCACGTCATCCCGAACTACCAGAACCCGGCCGGTGTGACCCTGTCCCTGGAGAAGCGTCGCGAGCTGCTCGACCTGGCCGCCGAGTACGACTTCACGATCTTCGAGGACGACCCCTACGCGGACATCCGCTTCCGGGGCGAGCCGCTGCCCTCGATGCTGTCGATGGACACCCGGGGCGTGGTGGTCCACGCCTCCAGCTTCACCAAGACGGTCTGCCCCGGCGTCCGGGTCGGCTACCTGGTCGGCCCGGCCGACGTGATCGCGACGATCGCCAAGCGGGCCACCAACCTCTACATCTCGCCGGGCATGGTCTCCGAGGCGATCGTGCACCAGTTCTGCGTCTCCGGGGAGATCGAGCGGTCGATCCACACCGTGCGCACCGCGCTCGGCGAGCGTGCCGTGGTGCTGGCCGAGTCGCTGCGTCGGCACATCCCGGAGGCCCGGTTCGTGGAACCGGACGGCGGCTACTTCCTCTGGGTGGAACTGCCCGAGGACGTGGAGGTCGACCGGCTCGCCCCGGCGGCGGCCGAGCGCGGCGTCGCGGTGGTGAAGGGCAGCGACTTCATGATCGACGGCGGTCGGCACGCGCTCCGGCTGGCCTTCTCCGCGGTCACCGCGGACCGGATCGAGGAGGGCGTCCGGCGGCTGGCCGAGGCGATGGCGGCCGTCCGAGGCTAGTTTCTGTCGGGTTTCTGACAGAAGGGCGATACCGGCCGGCCGGGCTCTCCCGCTGGGCCGGCCGGCGGCCCACAATGCTGCGAGCGCCGCTCACCTCTCCTCGGTGACCGGTCCGCCGACCGGGCAGCCACCGGCTACCCCCGTCCGGACCGTCGGCGCCCGCAGCACAACTCCCGCCCCCAATGGGTGCCGGGTGGGCCGTGTCGCCCCTCCACCCCCTGACGCGGCCGGCCCGACCGGCGCCGTCACCGTCTACAGCCCCGGCGTGACGCGGGTCGCAGCCGGCCGTCCGCCCCCGTGCTCGCCCGCGCTGCGCCTCGTCCCGACCGGCGTAACCTGCAAGCCGCAGCTTCGCGGAGAGGGGGCGAGATGACGGACCGGGTGACACGCGACCGAACCGCCGGCGAGAACGGCGGCCGGGCGCCCAGGCCACGGGCCTGGGCGGCACCGGTACGCGCCATGTCGCGCATCCTCAACGCCGACGGCTCCCCGCGGACGACCCCACCGTCCGGCCCCGGCCGGAGCGGGATCGTCGACTGCGGTCTCTACGTCGACGGCGAGCGCCGGCCCGGGGAGTGGCACTACGCCGACGCCCTGGCCGCCGCCCGCCGGGAGCAGAACGGTTTCGTCTGGCTCGGGCTGCACGAGCCGGAGCTGCACGAGATGACCGCGATCGCGGCCACCTTCGGCCTGCACGAGCTGGCCGTCGAGGACGCGGTCAAGGCCCAGCAGCGCCCCAAGCTGGAACGCTTCGGCGAGGTCGCCTTCCTGGTGCTGCGCACCGCCCGTTACTGCGAGCACACCGAGCTGACCGAGAACTCCGAGGTGGTGGAGACCGGGCAGGTGATGCTCTTCATCGGGCCGAACTTCCTGATCAGCGTCCGGCACGGGGACGCCTGCCGGCTGTCGCCGGTCCGGGCCGACCTGGAGGCGAAGCGGGACCTGCTGCTGCACGGGCCGTGGGCCGTCGCGTACGCGGTCACCGACCGGGTGGTGGACCTCTACCTGGAGGTGGCCGACCGGCTGGAGGACGACCTCGACGTGCTGGAGGCGGACGTCTTCGACCGGCAGGGCAGCGGCCGGATCCAGCGGATCTACCAGATGAAGCGGGAGCTGGTGGAGTTCAAGCGGGCGGTGGTGCCGTTGCAGCGCCCGCTGCTCACCCTCACCTCGCAGGTCAACCGCGAGGTGCCGCAGGAGGTGCGGCGCTACTTCCGGGACGTGCAGGACCACCTGAGCCGCACCGTCGAGCAGGTGAACTCCTACGACGACCTGCTCAACTCGATCCTCCAGGCGCGGCTGGCCCAGGTCACCGTCGACCAGAACAACGACATGCGCAAGATCGCGGCCTGGGCCGCGATCGCGGCGGTGTGGACCGCCATCGCGGGCATCTACGGCATGAACTTCGAGAACATGCCCGAGCTGAAGATGACGTACGGCTATCCCGTCGTGCTCGCGCTGATGCTCGGCATCTCGCTCGCCCTCTACCGCTGGTTCCGCCGCAACGGCTGGCTGTAGCCCGACAGACGGAAGCGCCGGCCGCGCGGGGCGTACCCCCGCGCGCCGGCGCTTTCCCGTGACCGTCGGGTCAGCGGCGACCGCTGGACTTCGCGGTGTTCCGGCCGTTCTGCACGGCCTTGCTGAGGTCGTCGGCCGGGCGGCCGGAGACGTCCTTGGCACCCTCGGCGACCGAGGGCACCTTGTCGGTCGGCTGGATCACCGGCTGGCTGCTCGACGTGGCGGTCGAGGCGCTGCCGCTGCCGGCCACCGCCGAGCTGCCGGCGCCGGTCGGCCCGGGCTGGGTGACCTTCGCGGTCGCGTCGGGGGTCTCCACCACGATGGTGTCCACGTCCTCCCGCATCGGCTCCAGCTTGCCGGTCGGGTCGTACTCGGCCCACTCCTGCTGCTCGCGTCGGCGGCGCATGGCCATGGCGCCGGCCAGGCCGGCGACCGTGCCGGCGACCAGCAGGCCGGTCGTCATGCCGCGCGACCTCTTCTGCTTCTTCTTCGCGGCCTTCATGTTCTTCGCCTTCACCTTCTTGCTCGTCGCGGCCTGCTTGGCGGCGGCGGCCTTCCTACCGGTCAGGGCCTTGCCGGCGGCCTCGGCCTGGGCGTTGCGCATCGCCATGAGCAGCGGCGCGAGCGCCGCGACCGTCGATGCGACGCCGCTCGACGCCCGGTCCCGGACGACGATCGCGGTGGGCGCGACCGCGCCCCGGGCCGCCTGGACCCGCGGGCCGACCGTGGCGCCGGCACCCTTCGCCGCGTGCGTGGCGGCCTGCCTCAGGTGACCGATGCCCTGGTTCAGCTCGGCCTTCGCGAGCTGCCCCCGGGTCTTGCGCCGCCCGATTCCAAACACGGTCCCACCTCCTGGGAGTTGTTCCTCCGTCATCCTCCACCTTCGGATGCCTCCGCATGGCCAGATCGGGCACATGGGAGGATCCGCATGGAACTGACCAACGAGTGAGGAGTACCCGTGGCCGAGGCTGTCTACGCCACCTTGCACACCAACGCTGGCCCGATCCGGCTGGAGCTCTTCCCGAACCACGCGCCGAAGACCGTCCGCAACTTCGTCGAGCTGGCCGAGGGCACCCGCGAATACATCGACCCGCGCACCGGTCAGCCGGGCAGCGGGCCCTACTACGACGGCACCATCTCGCACCGCGTGATCAGCGGCTTCATGGTCCAGATGGGCGACCCGACCGGCACCGGCCGCGGCGGCCCGGGCTACAAGTTCGCCGACGAGTTCCACCCGGAGCTGCGCTTCGACCGGCCGTACCTGCTCGCCATGGCGAACGCCGGGCCGGGCACCAACGGCTCGCAGTTCTTCATCACGGTGGGCCCGACGCCGCACCTGAACAACCGGCACACCATCTTCGGCCAGGTCGCGGACGAGCAGTCGGCGAAGGTCGTCGACTCGATCGCGAACACCCCGACCGGCCCGAGCGACCGGCCGCTCCAGGACGTGGTCATCGAGCGCGTCGAGATCGAGCGCAAGCCGGCCTGAGCGTCGCGCGGGTACCTTTGCTCGCATGACTGAGCGCTCCGGGCAGGCAGGTGACGCCACAGAGGGTCCGGTGCCGACCACTCCGGTCTGCTACCGGCACCCCGACCGGGAGACGTATGTCCGGTGCACCCGCTGTGACCGGCCGATCTGCCCGGAGTGCATGCGGGACGCCTCCGTCGGGCACCAGTGCCCGGAGTGCGTCAGCGAGGGACGCCGCAGCGTGCGGCCGGCGCGCACCGCCTTCGGTGGCGGTGCCGCCGGCCGCGAGGGCTACGTCACGAAGACCCTGATCGCGCTGAACCTGCTGGTCATGGTTCTTTCCATCGCCTCCGACCGGGGCGGGGACGCGGCCGCCGGCGGATCCGGCTTCGGCGGCCTCATGGGCGGCTCGACGCCGCTGACCGACTGGGGCGCGGTGCTGGGCCAGGCGGTCTTCCCGGACGGCACCATCGGCGGGGTGGCCCAGGGTCAGTGGTACCGGCTGGTCACCGCGATGTTCCTGCACTACGGCCTGGTGCACCTGCTGCTCAACATGTGGGCGCTCTGGGTGCTCGGCCGGACCCTGGAGGCGGTGCTCGGCCCGCTGCGGTTCCTGGCGCTCTACCTGATCGCCGGGCTCGGCGGCAACGTCGCCGTCTACCTGTTCAGCGCCCCCAACTCGCCCGCGGTCGGGGCCTCGACGGCCATCTTCGGTCTCTTCGCCGCGATCTTCGTGATCCTGCGTCGGCTGGGGCGGGACACCTCGTCCATCGTGCCGATCCTGGTGATCAACCTGATCTTCACGTTCACCGTGCCGGGCATCTCGGTGGCCGGGCACCTCGGCGGGCTGGTGGTCGGCGCGCTGATGGCCCTGGTCCTGGCGTACGCCCCGCGGATGCGGCGGACCGCCTTCCAGACGGCCGGCGGGGCGATCCTGCTGGTGGCGCTGCTCGGGCTGGTCCTCGTCCGCACCGCGACGCTGGTCGGCTGACCCGCCGACGACCTCAGCGCGCGGTGGCGCGGGCGGCCTCCAGCGCGGCGGCGACCTCCTCGGGCGGCGCGTCCAGGTCGTAGCGGCCGAACAGGTGCAGCGACTCGCCCGCGTCGATCTCCAGCGTCTCGGCGGTGAGCCCGCGCCGGGTACGCCGCTCCACCCGGATCGACTCCACGGCCGCCCAGGGCAGCCGCCGGCGGCCGGCGAAGCCCTGGATCACGGTGATCCCCTCCGGGTCGGCGGCCAGCCGGACCGGCGCGACCAGGTCGCGCAGCGCCCAGCCGAGCAGCGCGGCGGCGGCCAGCCCGGCGAGCACGAGCTGGACCCGGTCCTGGCCGGCGAAGAGCAGGCCCAGCGCGACCAGGACCAGCGCGCCGAGCGCCTTGACCGCCGGCAGCACCGGCGGCACCCGCCACTGCCGGGCCGGGGACGACTGTGCAGTCACCGTCCCAGCATGCCAGCCGGGTGGGCCCGGGAACCGGGGGAGGACGAGCGGCCGGGTCAGCACGTAGGATCGGGGCAAGCGAAGTTACCGGGGAGTAGTCATGAGTGACGCGGTCATCGTCGGTGCGGTACGGACCCCGGTCGGGCGGCGCAAGGGCAGCCTCGCCGGGGTGCATCCGGTCGACCTCTCGGCGCACGTGCTGCGCGCCCTCGCGGAGCGGACCGGCATCGACCCCGGCGACGTCGACGACGTGGTGTGGGGCTGCGTGTCCCAGGTCGGCGAGCAGTCGTGGAACGTGGCACGCAACGGCGTCCTCGCCGCCGGCTGGCCCGAGTCGGTCCCCGGCACCACGCTCGACCGGCAGTGCGGGTCGAGCCAGCAGGCGCTGCACTTCGCCGCCGCCACCGTCCTCTCCGGGCAGGCCGACCTGGTCGTCGCCGGCGGCGTCGAGTCGATGACCCGGGTGCCGATGGGCTCCAGCGTGGCCGGCGGGATGCCGTTCAGCGCCGCGATCCTGGAGCGCTACCGCGGCGTCGAGGGCGTCGCCGAGGACAGCCCGCTGCCGTTCAACCAGGGCGTCGGGGCCGAGCTGATCGCCCAGCGGTGGCGCTTCTCGCGCACCCAGCTCGACGAGTTCGCGCTGGCCAGCCACGAGAAGGCGGCCGCCGCGCAGGACGCCGGGGCGTTCGACCCGGAGCTGGCCCCGGTGGCGCTGGCCGACGGGGGCAAGTTCAGCGTCGACGAGGGCATCCGGCGGGACACCTCGCTGGCCAAGCTCGGCGAGCTGGCCACCCCGTTCAAGGCCGACGGCGTGGTCACCGCCGGCTCGGCCTCCCAGATCTCCGACGGCGCGGCGGCGCTCGCGGTCACCACCAGCGAGTGGGCGAGCCGGCACGGCCTGCGCCCGCTGGCCCGGGTGCACACCGCCGTGGTCGCCGCCGACGACCCGGTCACCATGCTCACCGCCCCCATCCCGGCCACCGCGAAGGCGCTGCGCCGCGCGGGGCTGGGCATCGAGGAGATCGGGGTGTACGAGGTGAACGAGGCGTTCGCCCCGGTGCCGCTGGCCTGGCTGGCGGAGACCGAGGCGGACCCGGAGCGGCTGAACCCGCGCGGCGGGGCGATCGCCCTCGGCCACCCGCTCGGCGGGTCGGGCGCCCGGATCATGACCACCATGCTCCAGCACATGCGGGACAACGGGATCCGCTACGGCCTGCAGACCATGTGCGAGGGCGGCGGCATGGCCAACGCCACCATCGTCGAGCTGCTCTGAATTCGCTGGCTGCCGCCGCGGGCAGCGCCTAGCGTGCCGACCGTGACGACACCCGACTGGTCCGATCCCCGGTGGCGGGACGACGCCCTGGCCTGGGTCGGTGACGCGCTGGGCCGGCACGGCCGGCGGGTGACCGGCCCGGTCGAGCCCCGGGTGCGCCCCTGGTCGCTGGTCTGGCGGGTGCCCACCGGCGCCGGCCCGGTCTGGTTCAAGGCCAACAACCCGGGCACCCGCTACGAGGCGGCGCTCCTCGCCGAGCTGGCCCGGCTCGCCCCCGGCACCGTGCTCGACCCGCTCGCCGTGGACGTCGCGCGCGGCTGGTCGCTGCTGCCCGACGGCGGCCCGAGCCTGCGGGACGTGCTCGCCGGAGACCTGACCCACTGGGAGCGGGTGCTGCCCGCGTACGCGGCGCTCCAGCTCGCGGTCGCGCCGCAGGCCGGGCGGCTGCTCGCGGCGGGGGTGCCCGATCACCGTCCGGAGCTGATGCCGGAACTCCTCGACCGGCTGCTCGACGACGAGGAGGCCCTGCTGCTCGGCCGGCCGGACGGGCTGACCCGGGAGCGGCACGCGCGGCTGCGGGCGTACCGGCCGGAGTTCGCCGCGGCCTGCCGGCGCCTGGCGGAGTTCGGTGTCCCGGCCAGCGTGCAGCACGACGACCTGCACGACGGGAACGTCTTCGTCACCGAGGCCGGCTACCGCTTCTTCGACTGGGGGGACGCCTCGGTCGCCCACCCGTTCGGCACCCTGCTGGTGACGCTCAACTCCGTGGGGCACGGCGCCGGGCTGGCGCCCGGCGACCCGGTGCTCGGCCGGCTGCGGGACGCCTACCTGGAGGCGTGGACCGACCGCTACGACCGGGCCGCCCTGCGGGAGGCCGCCGGCCTGGCCATGTCGGTGGCCACGGTGAGCCGGTCGCTGTCCTGGCGACGCGCCCTGGCCACCGCCGACCCGGCCCGGGCCGAGTACACGGCTGCCGTCCCCGGCTGGCTCGGCGAACTCCTCGCGCCGACTCCGGCCTGACGCGGCGGCGGCGATCGGCGCGGCTGCCGGGCCCGCTGCCCTGCGGTGGCGATCCGCGCGCGGCGGTCCCGGCCAGGTTGTCGTCGCGGCGGCCGTCCTGTGCACTGTGGAGGGTGGGGTGGGTCGGGTGCGTAACGCCGGTCGGCCGGGCAGCGCCTGACTCGATGGATGCCGGCGGAGGCCGACCCCCCGACGGGGTGACGTGACGGCCGCTCCCCGGCACCCGGGGGCGCGGGTCGCGCCCCCGTCCCGCCGACGAAAGGCAGGCATGCCCGTCATCCGCTTCGTCCGCTCCACCCGCCCCGGCGGCCCGGCGCTGCGCGCCGCCGTCGCCGCCGTCACCCTCTCCGCCGCCGCCTCCGCGCTCGGCGTCGGCCCGGCCTCCGCCGCCCCGGCCCGTGCCGACCTGGGGCTCACCGTGACCCCCGACCCGGCGCGCGTGCTGGTGGCCGGTCAGGTCGCCGGCATCGGGGTCGACCTGGTCAACCACGGTCGCGCCGGCGCCGAGGGGATCACCCTCACCTTCCGCCTCCCGCAGGGCGTCGCGCCCGCCGGCGAGGGCGGGGTTCCGTCCGACAGCCCGTGGCACTGCGTCCTCTCGACACCGGTCACCAGCTGCACGCACCCGGCGCTCGCCGCGGGGGCGACCGCCGCCCCGCTGAAGCTCCAGGTGCGGCTGCCCGCCGGGCAGGACGGCGGCACCGTCACCGTGCCGGTCGGCGTGACCACGACCAGCCGGGAGAGCGCCACCGCCGACAACGCCGGCACGGCGGTCTTCACCTACGACGCGAGCATCGTGGTTCCCGAGCCGGAGGTCGCCGACCTGGGGCTCACCGTCACCCCCGACCCGGAGCGCGTGCTCGTCGACGGTCAGGTGGCCGGCGTCGGCGTGGGCCTGGTCAACCGGGGCAACGCCGTCGCCGACGGCGTCGACCTCCACATCCGGCTGCCCGACGGCGTGACCGTGGCCGGCGAGGGCGGGGTGCCCTCGGACAGTCCGTGGCGGTGTGACATCTCCTCCCCGGTGGTCGCCTGCACGCACCCGGCGCTCGCGGCCGGGGAGGCCGCCGCCGCGCTGGCCCTGCGGGTCGAACTCCCGGCCGGCACCGACGGGTCGACCGTCACCGTGCCCGTCGACGTGAGCACCACCAGCGCGGAGCCGAACGCCGAGGACAACATCGGCGACGCCGTCTTCACGTACGACGCGAGCATCGTGTCGCCCGACCCGCACGGCGCCGACCTCCGCTTCACCACCCTCGACGTCCGGCCCTACTGGGTCATCGAGGGGGACACGGTCCGCACGACCTGGGAGTTCGAGAACGTCGGCGACCTGGTCGCCGAGGATGTCACCATGCGGATCACCCTCGACCCGCGGCTGCGCCCGGTGCCGGCCGACGGGGTGACCTCGCCCTGGCGGTGCAGCACGCTCAGCGACGGCTGGGACTGCCGGCACGACCCGATGGCGACCGGTGAGCAGGCGACGATCGCGCTCGACTTCACCGTGGTCGGCGGCGTCGCGGGCGACCTGCTCCCGTTCGAGGGCGTGCTCACCACCTCCACCCCGGAGCTGAACTCCGGCGCCAACGAGATCGGCCACTTCGTCGAGTTCGCCGACACCAGCACGGTGCACGGTCAGCTCTGGCAGGACCTGGACGGCGACGGCCGCCGGGACGCCGAGGACGCGGCGGTCGACCCGGTCGCCGCGAAGGCCTCGGTCTGGCTGGTGCCCACCTTCGCGGGCCAGCCGGACGGCGCCGCGGTCGCCGTTCCGGTGGCGGCCGACGGCAGCTGGACCGTGGAGGTCAAGCCGGACCAGTACCGCGTCGAGGTGCGGGTCGCCGCGGCGGCGTACGACTTCACCGGGCGGGACGCCACCGACGACGCCGTGGACTCGGACGTCTCCCGGTACGCCGTCGAGGGTGACGAGGTGATCGGCCACAGCGTCGACACGTACGTGCCGAACGGCAGTGAGTGGCAGGTCGACGCCGGACTGGTCCGCGTCGTCTCCTGACTCCCGCACGGGCCCCGGCCGCCGACCCGGCGGCCGGGGCCCGTCGTCTGTCGCACATCGGGTGCGATTTGCACGGGTGGAAGTTCCAGAAATCGGGAGTGACCCATATCACCCCTGCTCACCTGCTCGTTGCATCTTGCATGGACGTGTTCTCGCGAACGTTCCTTCCGGCCGCCGCCGAGACCGGCCTGGCGACCCAGACCGTCAGCCGGCACATGCCGGTCTTCCGCCGGTGCGTCGGCTCCGGCGACGCCACCATCCTGGTCACCCGGTGCAGCCGCCCGGACCACCCGATCGGCGGCGACTACCTGATGCTGCTCACCCACCGCCGCTGGTGGTCACCCGGCAGACCCGGGTGCTGCACCGCCTGCGCCTGCACCTCAACACCGAGCTGCGCGAGCTGAGCAACGTCACCTGGAGCCCCGACCCCCGCTCGCACAGCCTGGAGCTGGCGGCGACGGCGATCGACGGGGTCCGGGAGCGGTTCCTCATCCGGACCCACCACCCGAAGCAGGTGTGGCAGCTCGACGCCCTGCTCAACCACGCCTTCCGGACCCGGCTCCGGACGCCCGCGGAGCGGCTGGTCGCCACCATCGGCGAGCCGCCGGCCGGTGCCCGCCCGGCCGTGTTCCGCCCGGCACCGGTCCGCTGACCGGGTCCTTACCGAACCCGAACAATCTCCTGACCTTCCGGGCGGCCCCCGGTCGGTAATCATGGGCCGGTGACCGCCGACGCCGCGCCGCGCGGGCTCGTCCTCGTGGTGGAGGACGAGCCGGCCATCGCCGACCTGGTCCGGCTCTACCTGAGCCGGGACGGGTTCGGCGTACACCTGGAACGGGACGGGACGGCCGGGCTGGCCGCCGCGCGGCGGCTGCGCCCGGTGGCCTGCGTGCTCGACATCGCGCTGCCCGGCCTGGCCGGCACCGAGGTCTGCCGGCGGCTGCGCGAGGCCGGCGACTGGACGCCGGTCATCTTCCTCACCGCCCGCGACGACGAGGTCGACCGGATCGTCGGCCTGGAACTGGGCGCGGACGACTACGTGACCAAGCCGTTCAGCCCGCGGGAACTGGTCGCCCGGGTCCGGGCGGTGCTGCGCCGCAGCGCCGGCGCGCCCGCCGCGGCCGAGCAGCCCCGGGTGGTCGGCCCCGTCACCCTCGACCCGGCCCGCCGCACGGTCACCGCCGCCGGCGCCCCGGTGCAGCTCACCTCGACCGAGTTCGACCTGCTCGCACACCTGATGGCCCGGCCCGGCCGGGTCTTCACCCGGGAGGAGCTGCTGGCCGCCGTCTGGGGGTACGCGGCCCACGCCGGCACCCGGACCGTCGACGTGCACGTGGCGCAGGTCCGGGCCAAGCTCGGCCCGGCCAGCGTGATCCGCACCCACCGCGGCGTCGGGTACGCGGCCGATGGCTGAGCAGCCCACCGTCGCGCTCCCGGTCATCGGGTCCGGCCCGCCGGCACCGCCCCGGCGGCGGCTCGCGCACACCCTGACCGCCCGCGCGGTGCTTGTCACCTGCGCGGTGGCCCTGGTGTCGGTGCTGGTCACCGCGCTGGTCGCGGTCCCCCTCGCGGTACGCGGCGCGGAGCGGCGCGACCAGGCGGCGCTGGCCGCACAGGCCCGGCTCGCCGCCGACGTGCTCCGGGTCCGGGCGGTGCGCCAGCGGGACACGGCGGGGGACCGGCTCATCCGCCAGCTCCGCGAGCAGCAGATCGAGGTGTACCTGATCCGGGCCGGCCAGGTCGACCGGGCCGGCCTGCCCCGGCAGGTGGTGAACCGGGTGGCGGCGGGCCGGGACGTCTCCGGCCGCCGGCTGGTCGGCGGCGAGCGGGCCCTGGTCGAGGGGCGGGCGCTGCCCGGCGGCGACGGGGTGGTGCTGACCCGGGCCGGCACCGCCGGTCCCTGGCGGCAGGTGCTGCGCAGCCTCTGGCTGCCCCTGCTCGCCGGGCTCGCCGCCGGGGTCGCCGCCGGCCTGCTGCTGGCCCGCCGGCTGGCCCGGCCGATCCGCACCGCGGCCACCGCCGCCGCCCGGCTGCGCGCCGGCGACCGGGCGGTCCGGGTGCCGGTCGAACCGCCCGACGAGGTGGCCGACCTGGCGTACGCGCTGAACGGGCTGGCCGCCGCGCTGGCCACCAGCGAGGGGCGGCAGCGCGAGTTCCTGCTCTCGGTCTCGCACGAACTGCGCACCCCGCTCACCGCCATCCGGGGCTACGCCGAGGCGCTGGCCGACGGGGTGATCGAGGCCGACGCGGTGCCGGCCACCGGCCGGACCGTGCTCGCCGAGGCCGAGCACCTGGACCGGCTGGTCAGCGACCTGCTGGCGCTGGCCCGGCTGGAGGCCGCCGACTTCCCGCTGGAACCCGGGCCGGTCGACCTGGCCCGGCTCGCCGCCGACGCGGCCCGCACCTGGTCCGACCGGTGCGCGGCGGTCGGTGTTCCGTTCCGCGTGGAGGCGCCGGACGGGCCGGTGCCCGCGTACACCGATCCGGGGCGGATCCGGCAGGTGGTGGACGGGCTGCTGGAGAACGCGCTGCGGGTCGTACCCCCGGGGGCGCCGGTGGTGCTCGCGGTCCGGCCGGCCGGCGCGAACCCGGCCGCGGGCGGCCTCGTCGAGGTCCGGGACGGCGGACCCGGCTTCACCGACGACGACCTGGCGGTGGCCTTCGAGCGCGGGGCGCTGCACCAGCGGTACCGGGGGGTGCGCAAGGTGGGCAGCGGCCTGGGGCTGGCGCTCGCCGCCGGCCTGGTCCGGCGGCTCGGCGGCGAGATCGTGGCCGGGCACGCCCCGGAGGGCGGCGCCGCCTTCACCGTCCGGCTGCCCGGCGATCCTTACCTGACCCGAACATCGGCCTGACGATCCGCTCGCGCGTGCGGGGGAGGCTGACGGCACCACGGACGAGAGGAACACTGATGGCACGTCAGGGAATCGTCACCGGCGTCACCGCGCTGTTCGCGGCGGCCGCGCTCGGCCTCGCCGGGTGCGGCCCGGCCCAGGTCGCCCAGGACTCGGCGAAGGAGACCGCGGTCGAGGTGGCCGCCGCCCTGGGCGCGGACGGCCAGGCGCTCGCCGCGCTCGGCGTCGACGCCGCCGAGCTGGACGTCGACCCGGTCGCCGCGCCGGCTTCCTCGGCCTCCGGCGCGCCCGACGAGAAGGCCGGCCAGCGGGACAAGCGGGGCGAGCGGGCGGAGGAGTGGCGCAAGCGGCACCGCGCCCGGGTGCTGCTGCGCAGGAACACCCTGCACGGCGAGGTCGTGGTGCAGACGAAGGACGGCGAAACGAGGACCGTCGCCGTGCAGCGCGGCCAGGTGACCGCGATCGACGCGAAGTCGATGACCGTGAAGTCCACCGACGGCTTCACCATGACCTGGACCTTCGACGAGAAGCTCCGGGTGGTCGAGCGGCGCACCACTGTGCGGTCGAGCGACATCGAGGTCGGCACGACGGTCGGCGTGGCCGGCGCCAAGGACGGCGACAACGGGGTGGCCCGGCTGATCGTGGTCCCGCTCAAGCAGCGGTGAGGCGGTGGTGCCGGGGCCGGCACGGTCGCGCCGGCCCCGGCGCCGTTCCTCAGTAGACGCGCGACCCGATGAAGTCGTCGTGGCCGTAGCCGACCGGGTTCGCGTAGGAGCGGGATTCGAAGGACCACTGCTGGCGGGCGCTCGTCGAGCAGGCCGCCAGCCGCAGCCGCGGGGTGACGAGCCAGGGGTTGTCGAAGGCGACGCAGAGGTTGGTCGCGCCGGCCGGCTTGAGCTGGTTGCCGGCGAGGACGAACCTCTGGTTGGCGCCGCCGTGGCAGTCGTGGATGTTGACCGTGGTGCCGGCGGTCAGGCTGCCGCCGCTCACGTCCAGGCAGCGGTCGTGGGAGAGCTCGGAGTGCAGCGACTGCCGGACCGGGTCGTACCAGAAGCCCTGGTTGCGGCCGCCGTGGCAGGCGTACGACTGCTGCACCGTGCCGTTGCGGGAGTCGTACCCCCGGCCGTCCACACAGGTGCCGGTGGCCGCGTTGCGCAGCTGCTTGAACTCCAGCAGCCCGTCGACCAGCACGCCCTGGCCGGTGCTGGCCGGGTCGACGCAGGTGGCCCGCGGGGCGCCGGCGTTCCAGAACTGGGTGACGCACTGGGCGAACATGCCGTGCCCGCGGTAGTTCGGGTGGAACGACTGCCGGGCGGCGTTCTCGTCCCAGACCCCGACCTCGATGTAGAGGCCGCGGACCGAGGTGTTGTCGGTGCACACCTCGTGGCCGTGGAAGAGCCGGCTGGCGTCCAGGTAGCGGGTGCCGGTGTTGGCGGCGGCGGCCCGCAGCGCCGATTCGAACAACGGCACCGCCTTGTTCCGGGCGAACGCCACGTCGGCCAGGTAGAGCAGGCAGCCGCCGGAGTACCAGCCGGGGAAGTTGGGGTTGTCCTCCACGTCCGGGCTGCCCGGGCTCGGGTACGACATGAGCACCAGCTCGTAGTCGGTGCGCAGGTAGCCGGCGGCGGTCATGGTCTGCCGGATCGAGGTCAGCGCGTCCTCGACGGCCCGGCGGCTGCCGTCGGTGCGGATCGTCCACTGGTCGGTGTAGGTGGGCCAGCACGGGCCCTGGAAGAAGACCCGGCGGATCGCGCAGTCGGTGGCCACCGGCCCGAACTGGATGGTGCCGTCGCCGTTCGCGCCGACCACCACCCAGATCAGCCGGACGTGCGTGTTCCGCGCCTTGATCGCCAACTGGTCGCCCTGATTCAGCTCGTTGTGCTGGGTCGGCCCGCCGGCGATCAGGTTCCACGGGGTCGCCCCCGAGCAGGCCAGGTTGTACTTCTGGTCGGCGGGGATGCCGGTGCGGAAGACCGCCTGGTCGTACGAGCGGTCGCACCAGTTGCCGGGCTGGTGGGTGCCGGGCACGTAGTTGCCGACGCCCTCTCCGGAGATCTCGCTGTCACCCATGGTGACGAGGGCGGTACGCCGCTGGTCGAGCGGCCGGATGTCGGGGGAGCCGTAGAGGGCGGTGGCCTCGGCGGCGCGGATGCTCTCCAGCGCGGCGGGGAGCGGCTGGACGGCGGGCCGGTCGGCGGCGGCCGCGGGGGCGGCCGGCCCGAGCAGCAGTGGCAGGGCGAGGGCGGCGGCGGACACGACGGCCAGGGTGCGGCGTCGGGCGGTCCGTGCGCGCCTGGTGGGGGTACCAGACATCGACGCACTCCTTTCCCCTCAATCGCGGGGTGTCGATTGAGTTACCAGAAGGTAACCGTCTGGTGGCGAGATGTGAATGCGTCTCGGAAACGTTGCGGCCGGGTGCGGAAGGGCACTTCTCCGACAGAACGGGCGGGCTCGTGGCAGGTGTCGGTGCAGGTCGGGGCGGGCAGTGGTGACCTCGCCGACCAGCCGGGTTACGCTAGGCCCCGACTTACCGTCGCCACCGTGGAGAACCCGTGAAGCTCTCGATCCTCATGCCGGTCTACAACGAGGAAGAACGCATCGCGGATGCCCTCAAGCAGGCATTGGCGGTGGACTACCCGTGCGAGATCGAGCTCGTCGTCGTCGACGACGGCAGTCGTGACGGCACCGGCGAGGTGCTCGGCCGGGTGGACGACGCCCGGCTGCGGGTGATCACCCACCAGCGCAACGCCGGCAAGGGCGCGGCGATCAAGACCGCCGTCGACAACGCCGAGGGTGAGTACATGGTCATCCTCGACGCCGACCTCGAGTACGACCCGCAGGACATCCCGCGGCTGCTCGAGCCGGTGCTCGACGGGCGGGCCACGGTGGTCTACGGCAACCGGACCTTCGGCAGCCACAGCTCCTACAGCTTCTGGTACGTGATGGGCAACAAGGGCGTGACCCTGGCCGCCAACGTGCTCTACAACTCCTACATCGGCGACCTGGAGACCTGCTTCAAGCTGATGCCGCTGGAGCTCTACCGCTCGCTCCAGGTGCGCTCGCGCGGCTTCGGCATGGAGGCCGAGGTCACCGGCAAGCTGCTCCGCCAGCGCATCCGCCCCTACGAGGTCCCGATCAGCTACCGCGCCCGGGGCCGCGAGGAGGGCAAGAAGATCACCTGGAAGGACGGCGTCGAGGCGATCTGGATCCTGGCCCGCGAGCGCGCCCGGCGCCGCCCCGCGGGCGTCCCCGCCGCCCGCTGACGCTTCCGCACGACACGGAACCCCGCACCCCGGCCCAGGCCGGCGTCGCGGGGTTCCGTCGTCCTGCGGGTCAGGCGGCGACCCGGGCCTGGGCGAGGAACGCGTCGACCGAGCGGCGCAGGCCGGCCGCGTCCAGGCCGTGCCACCGGTCGTGGTCCTCGGGCGAGCCGTAGCGGCGCAGGTCCGACCGGCCCACCCCGAGGGCGAGCAGCCGGTGCGGCCGGTCGGCCAGGGCGGCGCCCACCACCCGGGCCGAGGTGCCCGCCAGGTACGGCTCGACCAGGATCACCTCGGTGCCGGCGAGCGCCCGCAGCCCGGCCGTGTCGAACGGGCGCGGCCGGTGGGTCCAGGCCACCGTGACCGGCCGGTCGGCCACCGCCGCCAGGGCCGCGTCCAGCAGCGGGCCGACCGCCACCAGCAGCGGCGCGCCGGGCCCGGCGTCCCGGAGCACCCGCAGGTCACCCGCCTCGGGGTACGCCCGCGCGTTGGTCTGCGTGGACAGCCGCAGGTACGCCGAGCCCTGCCCGCACACCAGCTCGCGCAGCAGGCCGGGCACCTCGTCCGGGTGGCCGGGCACGTGCACGGTCCAGTCCCGCAGAGTGTCGATCAGCGCCACGTCGGCCGGCGCGAGGTGGGTCCGGCCCGCCGCCGCCCGGTCGTACGACGCGCCGACGCTGACCAGCACGGCGCCGACCCCCTGGTGGTCCAGGTCCAGCTTGATCTGCTCGTACGCCCGCTCGACGAGGAACGGCGCGTAGCTGTGCACGATGGGCCGCTGCCCGGTCAGCGCCAGCCCGCCCGCCACGCCCACCATCAACTGCTCCCGGATGCCGACGTTGACCACCCGGTCCGGGTGGCGCGCGGCGGCCGGGGCGAACGCGGCCGCCGAGATGTCGGCGAGCACGATCGTGGTGCGGGGATCCGCCAGGACCTCCTCGGCGGCGGTCACGAAGACTTCGCGCATGCTCATGGTCACTCCCCGTCGGTGACGACCGCGACGACGACGTGCGGCCGGTGGTGGTCGTGCCCGGTCAGGGCGGTGTGCAGGGCGGCGTGGTCCCGGCCGCCGACGGTCGCGGCGGTCCACCCGTTGACGGTGAACCGGCTGGCCGCGCCGCCCGGCCAGCCGTGGCTCGCCGACCGGTTGTCCAGCACGATCGCGGTCAGGTTGCCGAGTCCGGTGGCGCCCGCGTAGGCAATCGCCTCGTGGTTCGAGCCCTCGTCCAGCTCGGCGTCGCCGAGCAGCACGTACACCCGGGGGTCGGTGCGGCCCTGCGCCCGCAGCCCGAGCGCGGTGCCCACGCCCAGGCCGAGGCCGTGGCCCAGCGACCCGGAGCCGACCTCCACCCCGGGCACCAGCAGCCGGTCGGGGTGGTCGCCGAGCCGGCTCTCCGGGCCGCCCTGGTCGTCCAACCAGGCCACCGGGATGAAGCCCTTGGCGGCCAACAGTGCGTAGTAGCCGGCGACCGCGTGCCCCTTGGAGAGCAGGAAGCGGTCCCGGTCCGGGTCGTCCACGGTCGCCGGGGTGATCCGGAGCACCCGGTCGTAGAGAACCTGGAGCACGTCCAGCGTCGAGTACACGTTGGCCCCGAACTCCCGGCCGGCGCGGACCCGGTCGAGCAGCGTCCCCAGCACCGCGGGGTCGGTGGCGGTCGTCGTCGTCATGCGGATAGCCTCGGAGTTGAAGCGCACTTCAACTCAAGGCCCTGTGATGCACGAAGCAACACTGACCATCGGACAGCTCTCCACCCGCAGCGGGGTGGCCCCCTCCGCGCTGCGTTACTACGAGCGGCTCGGGCTGATCCGGGCCGAGCGGACCGGCGGCAACCAGCGTCGCTACGCCCGCACCGAGCTGCGCCGGGTGGCCTTCATCCGGATCTCCCAGCAGGTCGGCGTCTCGCTGGAGGAGATCCGGGAGGCGCTCGACTCGCTGCCGTCGGGTCGTACGCCCACCCCCGACGACTGGGCCGCCCTGTCCCGGGCCTGGCGGGACCGGCTGGACGAGAGGATCCGGCTGCTCGGCAAGCTCCGCGACGACCTCGACGGCTGCATCGGCTGCGGCTGCCTGTCGTTGCAGCGCTGCACCCTCTACAACCCGGGCGACGCGCTCGCCGCCGAGGGGTCGGGTGCCCGGCTCATGCTGCCCCGACCCGCGCCCGACGGGGCCTGACCGGTCACCGGACCAGCAGCACCTTGCCCAGGTGGTCGCTGGTCTCCACCAGCCGGTGCGCGTCGGCGGCGTCGGCCATCCTCGCCCGCGCGTGCACGACCGGCCGGATCTTCCCCGACTCCACCAGCGGCCACACCTGCTCGCGGACGCCCTGGACGATCTCCGCCTTCTCGGCGAGCGGGCGGGACCGTAGCGCGGTCGCGTGCACCGAGGCGCGCTTCGCCAGCAGCATCCCCAGGTCCAACTCGCCCTTGCGGCCGCCCTGCATGCCGATCACCACCAGGCGCCCGCCGGTGGCCAGCGCCGCCACGTTCCTCGGCAGGTACGCCGCGCCCATGATGTCCAGGATCACGTCCGCGCCCCGGCCGTCGGTGACCCGGCGGACCTCCTCGACGAAGTCCTGCTCCCGGTAGTCGATGGCGTGCGCGGCGCCCAGCTCGCGCAGCCGCTCGTGCTTGGCCGCGCGGGCGGTCACCACCACGGTCGCGCCGAGCGCCACCCCGAGCTGGATGGCGAACGTGCCGATCCCGCTGCCGCCGCCGTGCACCAGCAGGGTCTCGCCCTCGGTGAGCCCGGCGAGCCGCACCACGTTCGACCAGACCGTGCAGGCCACCTCGGGCAGCGCCGCCGCGTCGACCGGGTCCACCCCCGCCGGCACCGGCAGCAGCTGGCCGGCCGGCACGGCGACCCGCTCGGCGTACCCGCCGCCGGCCAGCAGCGCGCAGACCTCCTGGCCGACCTCCCAACCGGTCACGCCGGGTCCGAGCGCCGCGACCACCCCGGAGCACTCCAACCCGGGGTACGCCGGCGCGCCCGGCGGCGGCGGGTACTGCCCCTGCCGTTGCAGCAGGTCGGCCCGGTTCACCGCGCTGGCCAGCACCTCGACCACCACCTCGCCCGGGCCGGGCTCCGGGTCGGGCACCGCCGCCCAGACGAGAGCCTCGGGTCCACCGGGTTTCGGGATCGTGATCGCGTGCATGACCCAGTCTTACCCGATCCGGCCGGCCGTCCGCGCCCGGGCCGGGATCTCGCCCACCGTCTCGTGCGGGGCCGGGGCGCCCAGCGGGTCGCCTTCCCGGTGCTCGGGCCGACCCCGCTTGCGGGTGGGCAGCCGTGGGCCGGCGTGTCCGCCACAGTGGACCGGCGGACCGCCGTGATTCCACTGGTCAGCACCGGCGCCGGGGGTCTCCGGTCCGGGAGCCCTCCCGCAGCAGGGGTGGGGACGGTGGCTCGCCCGCTCCACCATCCGTGGCAGACTAGGCAGGGCCGCGCACCCCCGCCGGGGACGTGGCATGGAGGGTTCGCCTAGTGGCCGATGGCGCTGGTCTTGAAAACCGGTAAGGCAGCGATGTCTTCGTGGGTTCGAATCCCACACCCTCCGCTCACCTGGACAGCAGAACGCCCCTTGGCCAGAGCGAACGCCGGCCGGGCACCGCTTTCCTCGCACGTACGTAACTTTCCACGTCCGGGGACCGCTCAGCGGCCGTTCGGATACTGCTCCCGGACGATGTCCTCGATCGTGCGCAGCTCCGGTGAGCTGCGGTGCGCCTCGTACGCGAGCGCGACCTGGTGCGGCGTGAGTCCGTCCACCCGCCGGTGGGTCACATCCGGACGGGTGTAGAACCGGGCCGTGGACTCGGGCAGGATCACGATCCCTCGCTCGCCGGCGACCAGTTCCAGCTTCTCTTCGACGGTCCGGCCCCGGAGCGGGCGGGACTCCACGCGTCGGCCGCCGGCCCGGAGCGCGGCGGACGCGTCCCGCCACTCGGGCACCGCGTCCGGATCCTGGAGCAGGTCGAGCAGCGCCAGGTCGGCGAGGCCCACCCGCTCCCGGGCGGCGAGCGGATGCCCGGCGGGCAGCACCACCACCCGGGGCTCCGTGTAGAGCGGGATGACGGTGAGCCCGCGGGGGTCGATCGGGAACCGGACGAAGCTGGCGTCGATCCGTCCGTCCAGCACCATCTCCGTCTGATCGTCCCAGGAGGTGCGGACCACCTCGACCCGTAGCTCCGGGAAGCGCTCGCGCAGCGCCCGCACGGTCGCGGTGGGAAGGATGCCGGGCATGAAGCCGATGGTCAGCTCCGACCCGCCACGGGCGGTCTGGCGTACCCGACGCTGGGCGGCAGTCGCGGAGCGCAGGACGGCGCGGGCCTCGTCCAGGAACTCCGTGCCCGCCGGGGTCAGCCGCGTGCCCCGGGTGGAGCGGGCGAACAGCTCGACGCCCAGCTCCCGCTCCAGCACCTTGATCTGGCGGGTGAGCACGGGCTGCGCGATGTGTAGCCGCTCGGCCGCGCGGATGAAGCTCAGCTCCTCGGCGACGGCGACGAAGTAGCGGACCTTGCGCAGGTCGAGATCGTCCGGCACCGGCCACCGCCCCCCGTCATACCTGGCGAGTATCAACTCTGCCACGAAGAGGTCTTGGACGGTCTGCCGCCCGGGGAGTGAGAGTTGAGCCGAACCCCACCGAAAGGATCGGCAATGACATTCGACGGAAACCGGGTCCTCGTCGTGGGCGGCACCTCCGGGCTCGGCCTCGCGGTGGCGCAGGCCGCGGCCGCGCGCGGGGCCACCCCGATCGTCGCGTCCCGCAGCCGCGCCAATGTCGACCGGGCGCTCGGCGAACTGCCCGCCGGTGCGGAGGGCGCCGTCCTCGACCTCACCGACCCGGATTCGCTGGCCCGGCTGGTCGAGCGCGCCGGGGCCATCGACCACCTGGTCTACACGGCCGGAGAGCCGCTGCGGCTCACCATGCTGCCCGACCTCACGCCCGAGGTGGCGCGCGCCTTCTGGGAGACCCGCTACTTCGGCGCGCTCGCCGTGGTCCGCGCGGTGACCGGCGCGAAGTCGCTGCGCGACGGCGGCTCGATCGTGCTCACCGGCGGCAACGCCGGCCAGCGTCCGGCGCCGGGTTGGGCGCTCGGGGCCAGCGTGTGCGGGGCTATGGAGGCGCTCACCCGTCAGCTCGCCCTGGAACTCGCCCCGGTCCGGGTCAACCTGGTCGCGCCCGGGGTCACCCGCAGCCCGCTCTGGGCCGGCATGGCCGCCGAGGAGCAGCAGGCGATGTACGACGGCATCGCCGCCACCCTGCCGGTGGGCCGGGTCGGCGAGACATCCGATGTGGCGCTGGCCTACCTCTACGCCATGGAGCAGCCGATGGCGACCGGCACCTCGATCCTGGTCGACGGGGGCGCGGTGCTGGTCTGAGCGGCGGCTCGACCGGCGGCGAGCCGGACACCGGGCGCTTCCGGTTCGATCCGGGTCGCCGAGGGGGTATGAAGGGGCGCAGGACATTCGCGCACCCGGAAGGACCGTTTCGATGAGCCTGGAACGACCGATCGCCCCGGACCCGTACGAGCTGCTGCCGACGGTGCCGTCGTTCAACCTGACCAGTGACGACGTGCACAACGGTGAGCCGATGGACGCCCGGTACGCGCACGGCAGCAGCGGCGGCGAGAACGTCTCCCCGCACCTGGCCTGGTCGGGCTTCCCGGACGAGACCAAGAGCTTCGTGGTCACCTGCTTCGACCCGGACGCGCCGACCGGCAGCGGCTTCTGGCACTGGGTGCTGGTGGACGTGCCCGCCTCGGTGACCGAGCTGCCCACCGGGGCCAAGGAGAGCGACCTCGGCGCCGCCTTCAGCATCCGCAACGACTACGGCGACACCGGCTACGGGGGTGCCGCCCCGCCGCCCGGCGACCGGCCGCACCGGTACGTCTTCGCGGTGCACGCGGTCGACGTGGAGCGGCTCGACGTGGGCAAGGGGGCGAGCCCGGCGTACGTCGGCTTCAACCTGGCCTTCCACACCCTGGCCCGGGCGGTGATCCGCCCGACGTACCAGGTCAAGGAGTGAGGCGGCGGGGCCTCCGCGGACGCGGAGGCCCCGTTCCGGTCAGCCCGGGACGCGGGCGACCGCGAAGACGGACTGGCCGAACGGCGGCCGGACCCGCTGCTCGGCGGCCTTGGTGGCCGGAAGGACCAGGGTGTCGTAGACCTTCACCATGGGGCCCTCCTTCGGCATCAGCCGGAAGACCTTGGTGGCCATGAAGTAGCCGATCAGGCCGAGCGCGTTCGCATAGTGGATCTTCTCGACGGTGAGGCCGGCCTCGGTCATCGCCGCGGCCAGGGTCTTCTTCGTGTAGCGCCGGACGTGGCCGGTGGCGACGTCCGCCGGGCTCATGGCGAACTGGAACGCGGGCACGATGATGATCACGGCGCCGCCGGGGCGCACCAGGTCGCGCATGCTGCGCAGCGCGCCGACGTGGTCCTCGATGTGCTCCAGCACGTTGTACGACACGGCCGCGCTGTAGTCGCCGCGCTCGGAGTGCGGCAGCAGCATCTGCCGGACCTCGATGCCGGGGTGCTCGGCCAGCCGCTCCTTGAGCCGGACCAGGCGGTCCGGGTCCGCCTCGGTGGCGGTGATCCGGGGCAGGTGCGCCGACCACTCCAGGGCGTAGTCACCCAGGCCGCTGCCGATCTCGATGGGGTTGTCACCGAGGTAGGGCACCGCGAGCTCGACGAACCACCGGCGGTGGTTGACCGCCGTGGCGAGGCCCTCGAGCACCTCCGACTGGACGCGCTGATCCCCAGTGATATCTGCCATGCGTCGATTCCTCACGATATGACTGAC